>SVHK01000045.1 GCA_015055865.1 Clostridiales bacterium
CGGAGAAAGTTTTTGAAACGGTTTCTCCCAGCGTGTATTCGATGAGCGATATGCTCGATTTGCTTGAAAAACTCAACGTTTCCGCTACCGTGGACTTTACCTTTGCCGACCCTAACGCAGGCAGTATTTGGTCGAGCTTGTTTCCCTTGCTCGGCGTCGTTTTGGTTGCGGTAATTTTCTTATGGATTATGCGCTCGTCGATGGGCGGTAATTCCAAGGCGATGAATATCGGTAAAACCAAAGCGCACGTGCAAAGCAATTTGAAAGTGCGGTTTGCGGACGTTGCAGGCGCGGAAGAAGAAAAGGAAGAACTCCAAGAAGTCGTTGAGTTCTTGAAAAATCCTAAAAAATTCTCCGACCTTGGCGCAAGAATCCCCCGTGGCGTATTGCTCGTAGGGCCTCCGGGAACGGGTAAGACCTTGTTCGCGAAAGCCGTTGCAGGCGAAGCGGGCGTACCTTTCTTCTCGGTATCCGGTTCGGATTTCGTTGAAATGTACGTAGGTGTGGGCGCGTCGCGTGTTCGCGACTTGTTCGACGTAGCGAAGAAGAACCAACCCTGTATTATCTTTATCGACGAAATCGATGCAGTAGGCCGTCGCCGTGGCGCAGGTCTTGGCGGTGGTCACGACGAAAGAGAACAAACTTTGAACCAAATTCTCGTGCAAATGGACGGGTTTGAAACGAACGAAGGTATTATCGTAATGGCGGCAACCAACCGCGTCGATATTCTTGACCCCGCGCTTCTTCGCCCCGGCAGATTCGATAGACAAATCCAAGTCAATCTTCCCGACGTAAAGGGTCGTGAGATGATTTTGAAAGTGCACGCGAGAAATAAACCGATGTCGCCCGACGTTAATTTCAAAACGGTGGCGAGAATTACGGCAGGGTTCTCCGGCGCGGAACTTGCGAACCTTTTGAACGAAGCGGCAATTCTTGCGGCGCGCGCAGGCAAGAAAACGATTGGTAATCTTGAGCTTTACGACGGTATCAATAAGGTATTGATGGGCCCGCAAAAGAAGAGCCGTGTGGTTACCGAATCGGATAAACGCTGTACGGCGTACCACGAAGCAGGACACGCGATTTTGGCTTGTCTTTGTAAACATTGCGACCCCGTTCACGAAGTTTCTATTATCCCCCGCGGTCGCGCGGCAGGGTACACGATGACCCGTCCCGACAACGACGATAACGACGTTTCGTATAACAAGCTCGTGGATAATATTTGTATGTCGCTCGGTGGTAGGGTTGCGGAAGAACTCGTAATTAAAGACGTAACGACGGGCGCAAGCGCGGACTTGCAACACGTTTCTTCGCTTGCAAGACGTATGATTACCCAATGGGGTATGAGCGATAAGCTCGGACTCGTGGCGTACGATTCCGACCAACCCGTGTTTATGGGTATGGAATACGGACACAGTTCGTCCCATTATTCCGAACAAACGGCGGCGCAAATCGACGACGAAATCCGCGCGTTGATTAAATCGGCGCACGAACGCGCGACCAAGCTCTTGAAAGACAATCGCGCTATCTTGGATAATATGTCGAGAGTGCTCGTGGAAAAGGAAACCATTTATACCGAAGAAGTTACGATGCTTATGAAAGGCTCGGACTATAAGGAAGTTATTGCGTATATGGACGAGCAAGACGATACTCGTCGCGCAAATCCGTTTATCGTAATGGGCAATAAAAAGCCCGATTATTCGCAAGAAGAAAAGTCGGAAACGACCGAAAATAGCGAAAACAACGAAAACAACGAAAACAGTCAAAATAGCGAAAACAACGACTAAAAATAAAACGCGGAGCTTTCTGCTCCGCGTTTAGATTACAAGGTGGCAGGTATGCGAAAAAAGAAACTTTGGAACGCCGATTGCGAAGAAAAGAACATACCCGTGTCCTTGGTGGATACGGAAAAAAAGACTGACGATTACCAAAAGGAAAAATTAGCCGAACGCGCGGCGTACTTTTTGCTCGACGGCGTACCCACGTTCGCAGTGAATAAAGAAAACGGGCGGTATCGGTTGCTTGCGTCCGAAGCCGATTTTTTGGCGGTCAAGGGGGCAGGGATTACACAAATTCCGGCGAAAGTCTATTGCTTTACGGAAAAGGACGCGGAGATTTTTACCATTCTTTCCAGGGCTAAAGACCCTAACGTGGGCGCGATGGAAGAAGCGTACCTGTATGGTAGATTGTGTAAGGAATTTGCCTTTAAACAAGACGACGTTGCGGTACTCGTTGGCAAATCTCGACCCGCGATTGCGAACACGATGCGACTTTTAAGTTTAGAGCCCGAAGTAGTGGGGCTCGTAGAAAGTGGTCGGCTCTCGGCAGGGCACGCGCGCACGCTCGTGAAAGTCCCTAAAGACAAGCAGTACGCGTTCGCGATGGAAGCCTTAAAGCGCGATTACTCGGTACGCAAAATGGAACGGGCAGTCAAAGCGTTTTTGACTCCGCCTGAAGTTTTGGCGATGGAGAAAAAGGACGCGAACGAAGCGAAAAGCGCGGAATTGAAAGAGTTCGTCGAACGAATGAGAAAGGTGTTTAGGACGAAAGTGTCTTTGATTGGAAACGGTAAAAAGGGTAGAGTGTATATTGATTATTACAGCGCCGACGACTTGTACCGTTTTGAAGAATTGCTGGATATTATAGAAAGATTTGAAGAACAATAAAATTATACGCCTCTAAGCAATGCGCTTAGAGGCGTAACTTTCAGTTGTAATTTAGGAATAGGACGAATTTAGGCGATTAGTTGTCTTTCTTTTCCAACCAAGCGTTGTATTTAACTGCTCTAATACCGCCGAAGATACCGATTACGGAACAAATCGTAGCGACGGAATAGTAGCCGAACCAACCGCTAATGATACAGAACAAAACTAACGCAACCGTTAAAGAAAGATAGATAATGCTAAAGAGCTTTTTGTTCTTACCCAAAAGTGTGAGCGCAACCAACGCCCCGCCAACGATAACGCCGGGTAAACCGAACATCAAACCGCTCGTAAGGTCAACTTTTCCGATTAATAAGATAAAGACATAAATACCGTTAGCCACCCAGATACCTGCGCCGATAAGGGAAGTGATGAACCCCGTTTTATTGGTTAAATCGATAGGGCCTTCTTGGGGTTTTTTGTTGCAGACGATTGCGTAAACAATAGCCGCGGGGAAAAATACGATAAGTAATACGATGAACAAGGCTTTGTTCATTTTTTTCTGTTCTGACATTTTTTGTTCTCCTTTAAAAAATTTGCTTATTTTTAACTTCGTTAAAAATTTGCCTACTCCTACAATTTAAATAATGAAAAACTTCTGAAAATCAATCTTCCAAACCGCATAAAAAGTTCAAGGAAACTTTAAAATATTGCGCAAGCGAAATTAAATTGGAAAGTTTTGGCTCACGAAGTCCGTTTTCCCATAAACTAATAATTCCGTTACTTACGCGAATGGATTTGGCAAGCTCCACTTGCCCGATTCCTTTCTCTTCCCGTAGTTCTTTTAATCTTTCCCCAAAATCCGTTTTCATAAATTCATTATCTCACAAAAATAAGAAAAATGTTTAATTTCTTACAATAGTAAGCGATTGAGAATAGTATGAACGGGATTTTATAGGATTATAAAAAAGAAAAGGACGAAAAAGTAGTAAAAAAAGCGGACGCATACGAGCGTCCGCTTTTAGTTTGATTATTAAATTATCTAATCACTTTCAAGGCAAGTAAAATGGAAACGACGATTCCACCTACGACGTAAATATCAACGACGATACCTACGATACGGAGAGCCCAACCAACCAACGTTCCGACTACGGGAATCCAGCCGGTAAGAGCGCCTGCGAATGCGATTAAAAGAGAAGCTACGACAGCCGTTACGAGATAAATAATAATCGAAACGAGCGTAGATTTTTCATAAGAAACGGGAAAAAGTTTTTTCAAATTCATAAAAATAATCTCCTTATTTTTCGTTGTAGTTATAGTATAGCACTTTTTTTGCGTTTTGTCAATATTAACAAAAAATTTTTATGTCTTTATTTGTCGGATTTTTCCAAATTTTCCGCTTTATTCTCGTTTTTGCTTGGACTATCCAAAAAATCAACGGTCGGGGTTTGGTTTTCGGTTAGCGTTTCTTCGTGTTTGCCTTTAAAGTACAACATAAGGACGAAGAACACGAACGCAAGCGCTACGCAAATTAGCGCGTAAGTCAATCCTAAAAACGTCCCTACCGGCAAAACGATTGCTACGCAAAGCGCGGAAAGTAAAGTAAATAATATTCGTAACGTTTTAAACATACTATTTTTAAAGTTCTCCTAATTTATTATGCGACTATTGTACTACTTTTAGCCAAAAAAGTCAACTAAACGGCGATAGGCGGGAGTTTTGCTTGGTTGTTATATTATATATATATTAATATGTCGCGCGCGCGTAAGCTTTTTAAAGATGGAGCTACGCGCGTTCGTAGGCTTGACTTTGTCAAAGAAAAGGGGTATAATAGAACTCGAAACTGTTTTGGAGATAGCTAAATGAACGAAGAATTTTTAAAAATCGATATGCATGTGCATACAAGGGGTGTAAGTTCGTGTTCGCGAGTTTCCGTGGAAGAAGCGGTAGATTTGAAGAAAGCGGACGGGTACGACGGAATCGTTTTGACAAACCATTGTCAATCGTGGTATTATCCCGAAACGGAGCACGGCGCGTACGTCGAAAGGGTTATTGACGAATTTAAGCGCGCCAAAGAGTACGGCGATAAAAAAGGACTCAAAGTGTTTTTAGGCTTGGAAGTTAGTATTAACGAACCCTTTTATTCCGATTGGCTTTTATACGGCGTAACGGAAGCGTTTTTAAGGACTACGCCTTGCCTTTATAAATTGGGGCAACGTGAACTTTATAAACTTTGTCACGATAACGGTATCCTACTCGTCCAAGCGCATCCGTACCGTGGGAATACGGGGTATTGCGACGATATGAAACCGGGGTATTCCGACGCGCTCGACGGGTTGGAGATAAATTGTACGGCTGGGGATTTCTTAAAGAGAGATAAAGTGGAGCGTTCGGCGAAGGAAATGGGGAAGCTTATCGTTTGCGGTACGGATTATCATTTCCCCGATAATAGGGTAAAAGGCGGAACGTTGTTGCCTGCTTGGGTGGAAACTAGCGTCGATATCGCTAAATATCTTAAGGAAACGCCGAAAACGAAGCTGTTTTTCGATAAGGAAATAAAGGAATATTCAAAATAAGTTAAAACTTAAAAAAATGTAAAAAAAGTTAAAAAAATAATGAAAAAACAGTTGACTTAAAAAAGTTAATGTGGTAATATATACAAGCTGTCCGTTTGGAAGGCATAAAAAGCAAAAAAAATCAAAGAAATTTGAAAAAAGTGCTAAAAAATGCTTGACATAGCGAATGGGTTTGTGGTATTATAGACAAGCTCTCGCGAAAAAGCGGAAGCGACCAAGCTGTAGCTTGGAAA
>SVHK01000046.1 GCA_015055865.1 Clostridiales bacterium
GTGGCGGAAGAGGGTGGATTCATCGAAGGGGACGAAGTACAAATCTTTGCGCTTGGCGGTGACGGTACGGAGGTCGTTGCGGTGGCGGAAGACGGTTATATGTTCGTTGAATGGTCAGACGGCGTAACCGACCCCGTTAGATGTGATTACCGCGTCCAAGAAGACGCCGAGTACGTTGCGACGTTCGCGCAAATCGGCGACGGCGCGGGCGAAGGCGACGGAATGGGCGAAGGCGATTCGCCCGGCGATGGCGAAGGTCAACCCGGTAGCGGGGATAACCCCGGTAAATCGGATAGACCTTCCGAGGAAGACGGGCCTCCGAACAACGGTGCGAACGGGTCGTACACTGAAAACAATATGGTTCTCAACGGCGACACCTACTATAGAGACGTATTCGAAGAATATTACAATCAAGCGATGGAATATTTGGCGTCGGGCGAAGATATCCCCGAAGAATTGAGAGAATTGATTCAGACGTATTTTGACGTCATACTTTAAAACAAAACGAAAAAGAAAATTATTTTAAGAGAGGAATTATATTATGGTTACAGAACAAAACATCGAAAAGTTCAGCGTACAATGCAAAGATATTTTTAAGCAAATCGAACGCGACGTCGTTGGTCAAAAGGAAGTAGTTGAAGCTACCGTTATTGCGATGATTGCAGGCGGTAACGTATTGCTCGAAGGTGTTCCCGGGGTTGGTAAGACCCGTTTGGTTAGAACGCTTGGTCGCGTATTCAGTATGCCGTTCTCGCGTATTCAGTTCACGCCCGACCTTATGCCCGCCGACGTTACCGGTACGAACATCATCGTAAAGGACGAAGACGGCAACTCTAAGTTTGAATTCCAACCTGGTCCTATCTTTAGTAACATTATTCTTGCGGACGAAATCAACCGTGCGACGCCTAAGACGCAATCCGCTTTGCTTGAAGCCATGCAAGAACACACCGTTACCGTTATGGGTGTTTCCAGAAAGATGAACGAACCGTTCTTCGTTCTTGCTACCCAAAACCCTATCGAACAAGACGGTACTTATCCTTTGCCTGAAGCGCAAATGGACCGTTTCATGTTCAAAATTATCGTTAAGAACCCTTCGCTCGACGAACTTATGGACATCGTTAATATGACGCAAAAGACGATGGCGGAAGTTGCGGACGCGGCTTGTAATGGCGAAGACCTTCTCCAAATGAGAAAGACCGCAAACCAAATCCCCGTTGCCGAAGAAGTTATGAAGTACACGATGACTCTTTGCTCCGCTACGCACCCCGACAGCGAATGTGCAAGCGAAGCTGCGAAGAAGTACGTTCGTCTCGGCGCGTCCCCTCGTGCAGGTCAAGCGCTTATCTCCGCTGCGAAAGTTAAGGCGTTGATGAACGGTCGTTACAACGTTTCCTACAACGACATCAACGAACTTGCTTATCCCGTTCTTCGTCACCGTTTGAAGTTGACGTTCGAAGCAGTTGCTGAACGCGTTTCCGCGGACCAAATCATTAAGATGATTATTTCCGAAGTCGGTAAGAAATATAAGCTCACGCCCGTTGAAAGCGTTGAAGCGCCCGTAAGCGAAGTTGCTGAAGAAGTAGCGGTTGAAGAAGTTATGGACGCTAAGGCGGCTAAAAAGGCGGCTAAAGAGGCTAAAAAACAAGCTAAAAACAACAAATAAGGGAGTTAAAGAATGAAAAACTCGTATTTAAACGATGGGTTTTTCGGCCGTCTTGAAACGCTTGCGTTGAATATGAAAGCCGACCTTCGCGGATTCTTCGGCGGTAAGCATCTCGTACGTACGTACGGGCAAACCGTTGAATTTGCGGACTATCGCGAATATATGCTCGGCGACGATATCAGACGTATCGACTGGAACCTGTATAGCCGTTTTGAAAAGTTCTTCTTGAAACTTTTCACGGACGAAAGACAAATGCACGTCCAAATTTTCTTGGATTGCTCCGCGTCTATGGGTAAGGAAGACCCGAAAAAGTCTAATTACGCCGTAGCGGTTGCTGCTGCGCTCGGTTTCCTTTCCGTACATAATATGGATAAGTTGTCTTTCAAATTGGTTAAAGGCGATAAGGCGGAAGACCCCTTCGGCACAATCGTTGGGAAAACTTCGTTTTTCAGAGCGATTAGCGAACTTGAAAATCTTGAATTTACCGGAGAATCGGATATTGGTAAAGCCATTACCGGTTGTCATAACACGGGCTCGAACGACGGGTTAACGGTTATTATTTCCGATTTCTTTACCAATAGCGATTGGAAAAAAGCCGTGGATTATCTCGTTTACAAGAAAAGACAGGTCTTGCTTATTCAATTGATGACTCCCGACGAAATCGAGCCGATTTACAACGGTAGATTGAACTTGATTGACTCCGAAGCTGAGGCGCTTGAAGACCCTAAAAATATGAAATTAAGAATAACCCGTAGCTTGCAGTTGGCTTATCAAGAAGCTCTTGCGGATTTCAAAGCGGATATGAAGTCCTTTTGCGTTTCACGCGGAGCGGAATTTATTTCGATTGATACCGATAAGAAGATTGAGAAAATGCTCTTCGGCGAGTTACTGAAGGTAGGTATAATGGCATGAGTTGGCTTACACCTTTAGGCTTTTTAGGGTTGATTGGGATTGCGATTCTTATCCTTATCTACATCTTAAAGCCGAATTATCAACAAAAGTTTATTTCCAGTACGTTCGTTTGGGAATTAAGCTTGAAATATAGAAGAAAGAAAATTCCTATCAACAAATTTAGGAATATCTTGCTTTTCATTTGTCAGGTTTTGGTTATTACCTCTTGCGCGTTCATTCTCGCGCAACCCGTTATCGAAGAAAACCAAAAACCTGAAATTTTGGAAAAGGTTGCTATCGTGGATGCTTCTGCGTCTATGCGCGCGGTTTACGACGACGTTTCTCGTTATGAACGCGCTCTTTCCGAAGTTTCTACGTTGGCGGAACAAGTATTTGAAGAAAACGGGTATATGACTGTCATTTTTGCAGGGAAAGAAGCTTCTTACGTGGCGCAACGCGTTACTGCGGAAGAGTCGCTTGAACTTCTCTCGACCCTCGAAGAAATGATAAACGACGACACCTGTACCTATGGTAAAGCGGATATCGACGGCGCGGTTAAGCTTGCGCAAAAAGTTGTTGACGTCAACGTTGACGCGGAAGTTTTGCTCTATACAGGTACGGATTATCTTGCGCATAACGGCGTAACGATCGTGGACGTAACCGAAAACGGCGAATGGAACGCGGCGATTTTGGACTGCGAGGCGTTGGTAGAAGAAAACTATTACACGTTTAAAGTTTCCGTTGCGGCGTATAATCGCGACACCGACCTTTTAGTACATTGCGATATTAAAGGTGCGAACGGTGGCGGTACGGTTAGAATGGAATTGCCCGTACGTTGTAACGGCGATGAAACGAAAACCGTTTCTTTCGTAACGCAAAACGCGCAAACGGCAGTTCACGAATTTGAGTCCGTACACGTTTACGTTTCCGAAAACGATTCGTTTGCTGCGGATAACGACTTCTATATTTACGGCGGTAAAAAACCCGAATTGAAAATTTTGTATTATAGCCCTAACGCGAACATCTTCTTCGCTGGCTCGGTAATGAGCGTTCGCGATACGTTGAGCGGTCGTTGGTCTATTGAATACAAAGAAATCAATAAGTTTACCGAATCGGCGGAATTACCCGTTAGCGGTTACGATTTCTATATTTATGAAAACGCGATGCCCGATATTATGCCTGAAGACGGCGTGGTAATGCTCGTTAATATGGATAAAGCGCCCGAAGGCTTGCCCGTTATTATGGGTAGCGAAGTGAACGGTACGTTTAATTTGTCTTACGGCGAATCGCACGAACTTACCAATCGTATTAATCCCGAAAAGATGCAACTTTCTAAATATAGAAAGCTTATCAGTTTTGAAGGATTTACGCCGTTGCTTTATTGCGCAGGCGACCCCGTGTTGCTCGTACAAGAAACGGAGCAACAAAAAGTAGTATTGATGCCGTTTAGCGTAAACTTTGCGGACTTCTCGATGCTCGTAGATTTCCCTATTTTGATTTATAACATTTTCGAATATTTCATGCCTTCTACTTTGACCGATTACGCATTCGACGTAAACGATAAGGTATCCTTAAACGCAAGAGGGGAGTCCTTGTCCGTAGAATCAAGCACCGGCAAGATTAAGGAAACGTTCGAAAACTTCCCTGCGGAACTCGAAGTTACCGAATACGGTACTTATACCTTGGTTCAAACTCCGATGTCCGGCGTGCCCGTTGAAGAACAATTCTTCGTTAAAATTCCTTCGTCTGAAAGTGAAATTAATAAGACGTTAGACGAATTGTATGAATTAATCGTACCCGTTAAGAAAGAAAGCGAGAATTTGGATTTGTTGATTTATTTCGCGGCTGCGCTCGTGGCGTTGTTGTTGTTAGAACGGTTGTTACAATCGCAGGATTCGTAAAGGAGTAAAGTATGACGAATTTTAAAATTAATTTTTCACAGCCCTGGCTGTTGCTCCTTTTAATTCCGGCTTTTGCGCTGACCTTCTTCTTGTATTTTAGAATTTCTAAAAGATATAGAAGGACGAGAAACCGTATCGTTTCGATGGTATTGCATCTCATCGTTATTACGCTTTCTACTTTCGTTCTTTCCGGGATTCATTTCACTTACGAAATCCCCAATCTTCAAACGGAAGTTATCTTGCTCGTCGATAGCTCGTATAGCGGTGACAAGACGGAAGATAAAAAGGAACAATTCATTCAGTCCGCAATTAACGACAGTAAAGGGGTTTGTAAAATCGGTATCGTAACCTTTGGTTACGGTGAACCCGTGTACGCAGTACCGCTTACGACGGATACCAATAGCGTTTACGAACAATATATGGACGCGGATAAACCCGATTGTAGCGCAACGGATATTACGACCGCGCTCAATTATACCAAAGAATTATTCACGAACAAAGAAGCGGCGAAAATAGTACTTATTTCCGACGGTCTTGAAACGGATAACAGAGCCGTAACGGCGATTAAGGCGATTGCGGCAGAAGGCGTGGAGGTAAACACCGTTTATTTCGAAGCGCAAAAACCGGAATCTGAAATTCAGTTAATCGGTATGACTACGCCAGACTATAACGTTAACGTTGGCGATAAGTTTAAGGTTAGCGTTACCGTGCAAAGCTCTTACGAAGGCAACGTAGAACTTGCGTTGTACGACAACGGAGCGCCTTGTGCGTCTAATCTCGTCGATTTGAAAGAAGGTACGCAAGATTTTGAAGTGGAACATACCTACCGTTCCCGGC
>SVHK01000020.1 GCA_015055865.1 Clostridiales bacterium
TGCTCTTCCGATCTCTTGCGAACTTCTTTAATAATTTTCATTCCAACCGCCCGATAAGCGTCTTTAACCATCTGCAAACGGCTCTCGATAATACCGCTTAAAATCAACACGCCGTCCGCCTTTAAATTTTTTGGAATAGACGGCGCAAGCATCGTCAAAATTTCGCCCGTAATATTCGCCATCATCACGTCGGCAACGACGGAAGTATCGTCCAAGAGATTAGAATGCGCTACGACCGTTTTATCCGCGACTCCGTTCAACTGCGCGTTGTGTTTCGAACTAATTACCGCAATCTCGTCAATATCGGTAAGATACGCCTTTTTTGCGCCGAGCTTGATTGCGGAAATGCCCAAAATACCGCTACCGCACCCAACGTCAATACACACGGATTCGCCCGTAACGTAATCTTGCATCAATTCCACGCACGACGAAGTGGTTTCGTGTTCGCCCGTTCCGAACGCCATATTTGAATCAAGCAACACTACCTCTTCGTTCTCTTTCTTTTCGTATTCAATCCATTCGGGCACGACGACGATTTTTCCTAAATGAATGGGTCTGAAATGTTTTTTCCAAACGTCAATCCAATCGTCCCCGTCCACGCTACGCTTGGTATCTTCGAGCGTACCGAACGGAACCAAGCCCCCCGATAATTCTTTCGCGTTTTGAATATCCGACAAAATGGAACGAATGACGTCTTTAGCCACGTCGTCCGCGACGTAGCATTTTACGAGTACGTCGCAGGGCTTGTCCGCAGTCAAATCGTCGTCCATATAATCCCAATACTGCGTATCCTTATTTTGTTGCAACGCGATTATGTCCTGCTTATCGCAAATGGTAACCCCAAAATCGGTGTAATTCCACATAATATCCGCGATAATCTCGCTTGCTTCCGTCGTGGTATGTATCGTCAATTCCGTATATTTCATAATAAACTCCTTTACCGAATTATTATAACATAAGCTATTCAAAAAGTCAACCGTTTAGAAAAAAAGAGCAAATATACGTTCAACGCATACCTGCCCTTATCGTTTTAAATTTTACGTCTTATTTTTTTATAAAATCCATTATTTCTTCTATTGGTATAGCATAGGCAAAATTAGGATTATCCGTCTTACAAAATGTAGTCATTCCCACCAATTTACCCTTTTTATTTAATACTGCACCACCGCTATTTCCGCCTATAATCGCTACGGTTAATTGGATAAAATATTCTTCTTTTTCGTTTAATCTTTCTTTTACTAACGGTAAGCTGACCGTCCCTTGCGAAACAGCGATACCGTTCCCAGCGGAATTTCCTATCGCATAAATCTTATCTCCTACATTCAATTTACTGGATTTCCCTTTCTTTATTACACTTCCAAATTTCAAATCTTTATCATTTTTCAAGTCCGGCAATACATACAATATCGCTATATCCAAATTATTATCATACTTTAATACAACTACTTCTCTTTCAGCCGTATGCGCATTTGCTTTTGAAAACAAAAAACACGTTATTTTATCAAACACTTTTTCCGATTCTTTATCATATATAAGGTGCGCATTTGTTACTAAAATATTTTGTTTTATAAAAATAGCTGTTCCAATTTTTACCGTATCCCCATTTTCCTTTGTCGCATTCAAAGGAATTATATCGTATAAATGTTCCAAAAATATTCCTTTTGACGAGCAGCCTCTTCTCAAGAATACTAAGCCAACAATTAAAAATATAAATGCTACCGAAACATAAATAAGACTCTCTACAAAATTCTCGCCATTTCCATTCATTGTAATAAATAAAGCAATAACAACAACAATACACCCTATACATAATAAGATATCCCCTACAATCAACCTACCCGTTAAATCCCAGCTACTAATTTTTCTACTATCTCTCCAACCTTTATCCATAAATCCAATCTCCTCCTTTGCATATCAACGCTATTTTTGTACATAATGCGTACATTTTTTATAATTATAGTACAAATAATGTACAATGTCAAATGTTTAGGAGCGATAAAAATGATTAACTTGGGTAAAAAATTAAAAGAATTAAGGAAAAGCGAGCGGTTAACACAACAAGAGCTTGCCGAAAAATTGGGCATCGGGAGAGTAAATTATACTCGTTATGAAACAAACGCTATTCGCCCTGATTATGAAACCTTAATAAAAATCGCCGACTTCTACGACATAAGTTTAGATGAATTATTTGATAGAGATTAAACAGCTTGGAATTGCACTTAAAATTCCAAGCTGTTTTATATTTACGAAATACTCAATTTGATATTTTTTAAAGCGTTTTTTTCTAACCGCGATACCTGCGCTTGGGAAATGCCCACTTCTTCGCTAATCTCCGTTTGCGTTTTACCTTCGTAATATCGCAAAAACAAAATTTTCTTTTCCCTTTCCCCGAGCTTTTCCATCGCTTCGCCCAAAGCAACGTGTTCCGTCCAAATCTCGTCCGTATTTTTTTCGTCCGCGAGTTGGTCCATTAACAACAAGGTATCGCCGGCTTTATTATAGACGGGCTCGTAAATAGACACGGGGTCGGAAATCGCGTCGAGCGCGTACACCACTTCCCGTTCGGCTATTTGTAACGCTTCTGCGATTTTCTCAATCGTCGCTTCTTCGTCCCTGCTCTCTATTTCTTCTCGCGCTTTCAAAACTTGGTACGCCGTATCGCGAATACTTCTCGATACTCTTAGCGAATTTCCGTCGCGCAAAAAACGTTTTATCTCCCCCAAAATCATTGGTACGGCGTAGGTAGAAAACTTCACGCCGACGGATAAATCAAAATTATCAATCGCCTTTATAAGCCCCACGCAACCTGCCTGAAAGACGTCGTCCGAGCTTTGATTTTTCGTTCGAAACCGTTTCATAAGCGACAAAACGAGTCGCATATTCCCAACGATAAATTTTTCTCTCGCCGTTTTATCGCCGTCTTTAATCCGAACGAGCAATTCCTGATTTTCTTTCGCCGTTAAGCGCGGTAATCCTGCCGTATCCACGCCACATATCTCTACTTTTTGCATTTTCATACCTCCTATATTGATATGTAAAACACAAAACAAGGATAGCAGGTACGAGCCGAAAGAAAATTTTACCAAAATAAAACTACAATGAGTATGGCTTATTTTTATAAAATTATACTAGCTTTGAGATCTCTCTTTTTAATCTACCGATAATTTTTTTCTCCAACCTTGAGATATAGCTTTGCGAGATTCCAAGCAAATCCGCAACGTCTTTTTGAGTCATTTCTTCGCCACCGCCAAGCCCAAAGCGCAAAAACATAATTTTTTGTTCGCGTTCGGAAAGTTTTTTCAACGCATCTTTTAAAAGCTCTTTTTCTACGTTTGTTTCAATGTCCCCGTACACCGTTTCCGCGCTCGTGCCGAGCACGTCGGAAAGTAGCAGTTCGTTTCCGTCGAAATCGGTATTCAACGGCTCGTCGAAAGAAATTTCACTCTTTAACCGAGCCACCCGTCTTAAATGCATTAAAATTTCGTTCTCAATGCACCTTGACGCGTAGGTAGCGAGTTTGATATTTTTATCGGCGTTAAAGGAATTGATTGCCTTAATCAAACCAATCGTGCCGATAGAGATTAAATCGTCCCCGTCCACGCCCGTATTATCGAATTTACGCGCAATAAAGACGACCAATCGTAAATTGTGTTCAATCAATTTTGCTTTTATGCGTTCCACTTCTTCCCCACGCGCAAGCGAGTCTAAAGCAAGTTTTTCTTCTTCCGCCGACAACGGCAAAGGCAAGGCGTCGCCGTCACCGCAAACGTAATCCACGAGCGTGGCGTCTTGCCCCTTAAACATCGCGTATTTTATCTTTCGTACAAACTCTCGCAATCCGTCAAATTCCATACTCTCTCTCCTGTCCTTCCAACGCCCAAGCGCCGAGTAAAACCTTATATTCCCTTGTCCCCGTCAAAGTTTTCACGGCACAATACGGTTTACTTATTATATTCTCACCGCCGTCGCAATATATCTTAATTTCGTCCAAAAAAAATATTTTTATTTTTTTATTCCCTAAGACCGTTGAAACGGCAAGCTCGTCCATCACAAGCGAAGAAGTTTCTAACCCTACCAAATCAAAAAACAAATCAGGCGTCACAAAACAAACGGGCTTACCGTTTTTAGAAACTAAATTTCCACTATCCACGAACCCGTTCGCTCGAATACTCTTTCCGTTCAACGTCAACTCGCATTGATAAAAGAACTTCGTCTTACTTTTCCGTTTATATATCTCTTTAAAAAACCTTTTAATAAACGCAAAAAGCCCCACCCCAACGGCAAAACAAACGCCAAGTGGCACGCCGACGATAGTTCCGTTCACGTAAGCGTAGTCAAGATTAAAAATTGCGCAAATCCCGTACACGCCCCCTGCGAAAGCAAAACTTAAAACGTAGAAAGAAAGTACGCTCAACGCGTACCTACCCCTATCGTTTTTTAAATCACAGCCTTTAAACGAACAAAGACACATACCAAAGGGCAAAACAACACGCAAACTTTCCGCCAAATATAACGCGTAAAGTTTTAAAAGCGGATAGCAAACGGCGAAAACCGCGCCAATCAATCCGCCAAGCAAAACCCCCTTTATTTTTATTGGCGATTTTGAAAATTTTAAGGCAAGATAACAAAGAGATAAATCCAATAAAAAATTTTCAATAAACGCGTATTCAACGTAAATTTCCATACTCAACATTATAGCGGATAAGAAAAGCTAAAAACAGTCTATCTTCGTCGAATTTTAACGTTTTTTAGCAACGAATAAGCGGTTGAAACTATGTTTCAACCGCTTATTTAAACATTTTATTTTTTCATTCTTCGTAAATCATATAGATATGCGGAATACCGTCTTCCATATACTCGCTAGAAATTTGTTTAAACCCCACGCTTTCGTAAAAAGGCTTGGCATAGGCTTGCGCGCCGATTTTAATTTTTTTCGCGCCGTACTTTTCTTTAGCAACTGAAATCCCGATTTTCATAATTTGCGTTCCTAATCCTTGACGGCGTTTTAAAGAAATTACACGCCCCAGCGACACTTCGTCCAATCTTTCGCCTTTATCAATCACGCGCAAATACGCCAAAATTTCATTCCCTTCTTTCAAATACACGTGATAGGCGTTTTTATCCACGTTGTCAAGGTCTTGATAAACGCAATCTTGCTCTACAATAAACACTTCCGCGCGCAAACGTAAAATTTCATACAATTCGTCTAACCCTAATTCTTGAAATTTCTTAACGACTACTTCCATTTCTTCCACCTATAAATTACCGCCAACCGTTCAGTTGGCGGTAACCGATTAAAATTTCACAAGTTCTTTTTTAAGCTTTGCGTAAACGGGCATTCCGTTTTTATATTCAAGCGAAACTTCGCCTTGAATCAACGGTTTTGCGTATTCGATAAACGCATTGGTTACACTCGCTCCGTCCACGCCGATAAACTCGTCGGGTACGGACTGCGTAAATTTCGCAATATCGTCCAAAGGCGCGCATACGTATTCAATCTTATAAGGCGCAGACGATACTCTTTTAAAGGAAATCATCTTACCGCTTTCGCCTGCAACAGCCGACTTCACCGCATACCTGCCTGCTTCAAAAGCTTCTTCCACGTCAGTTTTCGAACAAAGATGCGCCGCGCAACGTTGCATTAAGCTTAATTCAATTGCGCGCGTTTTAATCCCCGTACGTTTAGTAATAACGTCGGCAAGATATGTTCCAACGCCACCGAGTTGAACGTTATTAAACGCGTCTTTTTCGCTCGATTTTGCGTATTCGGCTATGTAAACGCCGTCTTTATCGCGGATACCTTCAGACACCGCCACTAAGCACGTTTTTTTCTTTTCGTAAACTTCCTTACAACGTTCAATAAATTTATCTAAATCGAACGCTCTTTCGGGCAAGTAAATCAAATCCGGCCCTGCGCCGTTCTCGTTTGCCAACGCGCTCGACGCCGTCAACCAACCCGCGTCGCGCCCCATTACTTCCACAACCGTAACCCTGCCTTTCGCGTACACGGCGGTATCAAGCGCAATTTCGTAACAAGTGGTCGCGATATATTTCGCCGCCGAGCCAAACCCAGGACAATGGTCGGTCAACAACAAATCGTTGTCGATGGTTTTAGGCACGCCCATAACGTAACATTCGTAATCGTTGTTTTTCATAAACTCCGCTACTTTCGCGCAAGTGTTCATACTATCGTTACCGCCGTTATAAATAAAATAGCGGATATTGAGTTTTTTGAACACTTTCAAAAGCTCGAAATATTTACTATCGTCTACTTTATAATCGGGAAGTTTGGTTCGACAGCTCCCAAACGCCGATGCGGGCGTACCGCAAAGTTTGGTGATTTGTTCGTCGTCTTCTTTGGAAATATCGACGATAGTTTCGTTAAAAATCCCGTCGATACCATTGAGAGCAACGTAAACGTCCAAACCTTCTTGTTGCGCTTGACGAATAACCCCGCAGGCGGATGAATTAATTACGGACGTAGGTCCGCCACTTTGCGCGTATAATAAACCTTTTTTAATCATAGTTACTCCTTTACGAAAGAAACGGACTGCGAAAAAGCAATCCGTTCCGAATTTTTTAATTAGTTCAATACTTCGGGGGTTTCGAACGCCGCGCCACTTTGGAATCCGGGAATAAGTTGTTCAGGGAATCTTACGGGTAATACGATAGGCGGAATAAACGCGCTAAACGTTAAAGACGATACGACGTTTCTCAAGTACGGATAAACGAGCTCTACCATCGAAACGGCAAGAATTTGCTTATCTTCTTCCGTTACCACGTCTTCTACTTCAAACACACCCACTACTCTTGCAACCATATTGAAAGGGGAAGGAGCTTCTTCCGTAGATTCTACTTTTGCTTCTAAAACGACCGCTTGGAGCTTATCGTTTTCTTTAATCTTACCAAAGTTACAAGATTGCTTAATCCCAATTCTGGTGTTGGGAGCAACTTGTACGTTGTTTTTAACAAACTTGAGTTCTTCCGCGTTAATACCGCGAAGCGCATATTTCATAATATTTACCTCTCATATAAATCATTTTAATTATTATACCGCTTAACGCAAATTTTGTCAAGCGAAAAGTTATCAATTCTTCCTATTTACTCTCCCTTTTCGAATACTTACAACCGCAAAAATCCTGCCGATACAATCCGTATTCGTTAGAAAGCTCTATCGAGCGATGATATCCGCCCTTTTTCTTAAAATCCGAATATAAATACTTCACGCCGTACTCCTGCTCCAACCGACCGCCGATTTCGTTAAGCCATTCCGCGTTTTTATAAGGGCTCAACGAAAGCGTCGTGCAAAAATATTCATAGCCGTACTCTTTTGCGACTTGCGCCGTCTTTTTCAAACGCAATTCGTAACAAGAATAGCAACGTTTTCCGCGTTCAGGTTCGTTTTCTTGTCCTTTCGCAATTTTCTCAAACGCAAATTTATCGTGTTCGCAATCAAGCGTTTTCGCCCAACCCGTTTCTTTTAAAAATCGGATTTGCTCGGCTTTGCGTTTCAAGTACTCGGCTTCGTCGTCGATATTCGGATTATAATATAACACGGTAACGTCGAATACGTCCTTCAACCGTTCCAAACACGCCGACGAACAGGGCGCGCAACAGCTATGAATCAAGAGTTTCGTTCCCTTTTCCAACCCTGCTAATATTTCCAACATTTTCAATTCGTAATTTACTTTCATACGCTCATTATACCCGTTTTTACAAGGAATTGTCAAATCATCTTCCAGCTTTTAATAAAATAAGTTGACAAACTTAAAAAATCCGTTATAATTAAAGTAACGTTAAAAGGATAAACTACTATGAAATTATTAATCCCCGTCGCGTCGGGTTTTGAACAAACGGTAAAACGGCAACTTTTTCGGCTCGGCTTTGAAAAAGCGCCTGCATACGATGGTAGAATTGAAGTAGAAGGCAACTGGCTGGACGTCGCCCGTTTAAACCTTTTCTTGCGTTCGGGTGAACGGGTTTTAATTAAACTCGCCCAATTCCCTGCTAAAACTTTCGACGAACTTTTCGACGGCGTTTACGCAATCGAATGGGAAAACTGGCTGGAAACGGACTCCAAAATTTTAATGGACGGCAAAAGCGTTTCAAGTACGCTTGGTGCAATCAAGGCGACGGGCGGAGTCGCGAAAAAAGCAATTATTCGTCGTTTATCAGACAAAAAACGGGGCGCAAGACAAACCTTTTCGGAAAACGGCGCGCGGTCGATTATCGGAATTTCCATCTTAAAAGACGTAGCCACCATAACGCTCGACACGTCGGGCGACGGACTACACAAACGCGGATACCGCACCCTTTCTTATACCGCGCCGTTAAAAGAAACGTTCGCGTCGGCGCTTATCGACAACACGTTCTATTCCCCCGAAAACGCGGAAAGCAAGCCGTTTGCCGACCCGTTTTGCGGTAGCGGTACTTTACCAATCGAAGCTTGCTTAAAAGCGCTTGAAATCGCTCCGGGATTAAATCGTACTTTTGATTTTGAGAAATGGAAAATTTTCGATAAAAATCTTTTAACGCTTGCCAAAGAAGAAGCGCGCGACAAGGAAAAGCGAAACCGAAAACTCCTTATTTACGGCTCGGACGTCAATCCGCAAGCAATTTCAATCGCAAAATACCACGCCAAACAGGCGGGCGTTGATAATTATATCCGTTTTTCCGTTGCGGACGTAAGAAACTTTCAATCTGAAGAAAAATACGGCGTATTACTTTCTAATCCACCCTATGGAGAACGGCTTTCGGATATAAAATCCGTCCAAGCGCTAATGCGAGATTTCGGCAAAACCTTCCGTTCTTTACCCGATTGGAGCGGTTATATTCTCACTTCCTTACCCGAATTCGAACGGTATTTCGGCAAGAACGCGGATAAGCGCAAAAAACTATTCAACGCGAACTTGCCCTGCGGATTCTATTCCTACCTTGGTGCAAAACCAAAGAAAGACGAATAACAAAAAGCTCGTACCTACCCTAGACAAAAGGTAGTACGAGCTAATTTTTTGGTCTTTAATTTTTAGTGTCCACTTGCCAAAACTTTAAAGAATTTGTCAAAGCGTTTGCAAATTTTTTCGTTATACCCGATAAGGTCGAGATTTTTTCCTTTCACTTTGATTTTTTTATTGAGCGATACGATTTTCTCAAGCGCCGTTTCGTCAATCCGTTCAATCGAACGCATATCGACCGTTACGTTATCCGCGCTCTCAAATTCTTTTTCCACCGCGTCGGCAAGTTTATTCGCGTTTATAAAATACAACGTACCCGTTACGACGAGCGTAGGCGTTTGCGCGCTCTCATCCTTTTCAATCGTCAATCCTTTAAAAAGATTTTTCGCGTTCGCGATAAAACTAACGACAAGTCCACCGATAACCCCGTAAGTCAAGTCAAACAAAACCGTCAAAACGAACGTTGTCAAAAGCACGGCAACGTCGCGAATACCGAACGAAGAAAGCTTTGCAAACAACGAGAAACGGCTCATATTAATCGCGACGGAAATCAAAATCGAAGCGAACACGGTAAGGGGAATAAACTTGACGACGTCCATCAACGCAAAATACATAATTAACACGAAAATCGCGTGGAACACACCCGTAAGCGGAGTTTTCGCGCCGTTTTCAATCCCCGCCGCCGTTCGAGCAATTGCGCCCGTCGCAGGCAAACCGCCGAGCAAACAGGAACAAATATTCGCCGTCCCTTGACCGACAAGTTCTTGGTTTGCGTCAAACTCTTCGCCCGTCATACCCGTTGCCACCGTCGCCGAAAGCAAACTTTCAATCGCGCAAAGGAATGCAATCACAATCGCAGGCACGATTAAAGCGCTAAATTTCACGTTCCCCAACCCCGATAAATCAACGGGGAAAAACCCTGCTTTTACTTCGCCGTATTTTGAACCAATCGTTTCTATCTCGCTCCCAAGCAATCCGTTCAAAAGCGCAGTCGCGAGCGTACAAACGATTAACGCAACGAACGCGGCAGGTATTTTCTTACTAATCTTCGGAATACCAATCACACACGCAAGGCCAAGCAAGCCGACGAAAAAAGTCGCTAAATCAAACGTTTGAATATTTTGTACGTAAGAAACAATTTTTTCAACCGCTTCCGTACCGCTTGCGTCAAAACCGCAAAAATCCTTGATTTGACCGATTAACAAAGTAACGCCGATACCCGTCGTAAACCCAATCGTAATGGGATACGGGAAAAATTTCATAACGCTTCCAACTTTGAAAAATCCCATCAAAATCAAAATCAGCCCAGCCATAACACCGGCAAGCGCAAGCCCTAATACGCCGATATCGGGATTAGCAAGATACCCGAACAAAATCACGACGAACGCCGCCGTCGGACCGCCGATTTGGTGTTTACTCCCACCCAACGCGGAAATAAAGAACCCTGCGACAATCGCGGTAATAATCCCGAATTGAATCCCGTTGGACGAAACTTCCGCAGGAACGGATTGAATTCCAAGCGCGATGGAAAGGGGCAACGCGATAATCGCGACCATCAACCCTGCCAAAAGGTCGCTCGTGAAATCCTTTTTGCTATAATTTTTCAAAGCGTCGAAAAGTTTAGGTTTCATAAAACTGCCATTCCTTAATATATACTCTTTTGAAAACCGTTAAATTATAGCACACTTTCATTTACTTGGCAAGCAACTTCACGTAAAAATCCTTATATTTGATAAAATCAAGTATTTCGTTTGATTATATTAAATATTTTGCCTATATAGCTTTATTTTATCAAGTAAAACATCAAAATATCGTATTTTTTATACAAACAATCCAAAAATGTAAACTTTCAGCGAGCAAACGGAAAGTTTTGGTTGACTTTTTTAAATATTTTCATTATAATAAGCGTATATTTCCAAAAGGTTGCGCCACGAAAATGGTACACTAAAATTATTTTTAGTGGTTTGACGTGACGTAGCCGTCCAAAAAAGCCTTTACAAAGGAGAAAAACAATGAACGTACCCGAACTTTTCGGTAGCAACGTCTTTAACGACGTAGTAATGCGCAGTACTTTACCCAAAGAAGTATATAAATCGCTCCGCAAAACGATAGACGGCGGAGAAAGAATCGATATGTCGATAGCCGACTCCGTCGCAAACGCGATGAAGGACTGGGCAGTATCCAAGGGCGCGACCCACTATACGCATTGGTTTCAACCCTTAACCAACTTAACGGCGGAAAAACACGACAGTTTCATCGAGCCCGTCGGCAACGACGAAGTCATTATGCAACTTACGGGCAAATCACTCATCGTAGGCGAACCGGACGCTTCGTCCTTTCCTTCGGGCGGTTCGAGAGAAACTTCTGCCGCGCGCGGTTACACCGCTTGGGACCCCACTTCCCCTGCGTTCGTAAAAGAAAACACTTTATATATCCCGACGATTTTCGTGTCTTACACGGGCGAAACACTCGATAAAAAAGCTCCGCTTTTAAAATCGATGTCCGCGCTCGATAGAGAAACTAAGCGTATTTTAAAGCTTTTCAATATCGACTGCGCGAAAGTCAACGCGACGGTTGGCCCTGAACAAGAATATTTCCTTGTCGATAAGGAAGTTTACGAAAAACGCCCCGACCTTATTTTAACGGGTAGAACGCTTTTTGGTGCGCCTGCGCCCAAAGGTCAAGAAATGGACGACCACTATTTCGGCGCGCTCAAACCCCGTATCGCGGCGTTTATGCAAGATTTAGATAAAACTCTTTGGAAATACGGTGTACTTTGCAAATCCAAACACAACGAAGCCGCGCCCGCGCAACACGAACTCGCACCCATCTTCTCGACGATGAACGTCGCGGTTGACTCCAACCAACTCACGATGGACGTAATGAAAAAAGTCGCGTCAAGACACAATATGGTGTGCTTACTCCACGAAAAGCCGTTCGCAGGCGTAAACGGTAGCGGTAAACACAATAACTGGTCGCTCTCCACGACGGGCTTAAACTTGCTCGACCCCGGCAAACACCCCGAAGAAAATACTTTGTTTATGCTCGTACTCGCTTGTATCATTAAAGCGGTCGATAAATACCAAGGTCTTCTTCGCGCGTGCATCGCGTCGGCAGGCAACGATCACCGTTTAGGTGGCGGCGAAGCACCCCCCGCAATTTTGTCCGTGTATTTAGGCGACGAAATCGGCGGTATCGTCGATAGTATCATTATGGGCAAAGACTACGCGCCCAAGCGTAGCGTAAAAGGCTCTATCGGCGTTCCCGAATCGCCAATTTTCCCGATTGATTCAACGGATAGAAACCGTACTTCTCCGTTCGCGTTTACGGGCAACAAATTCGAATTCCGTATGCTCGGCTCGTCGGCGTCGGTTGCCGACCCTAATATCGTTTTAAACACGATTGTAGCCGAAGCGTTCTCGGACGCAGCGGATAAACTCGAAAAGGCGGACGACTTCGAAAAAGCTTGCAAGAGTTACACCGAAAAGCTTTTCAAACGCCACGCAAGAGTTATCTTTAATTATAACGGTTACGGTCCGGAATGGGAAGCGGAAGCGGAAAAACGCGGACTTTTAAACCACAAAAATACCGCGGACGCCGTTAGCGAATGTTTCAAAAAGGAAAACGTAGACGTATTCGTACGCCAAGGCGTTTACAGTAAAAACGAAGCGATTGCAAGAGCAAAAATTCAGCTTGAAAACTACGTAAAAACCATCGTCATCGAAGCAAAAACGATGTCGGATATGGCAACTAGACAAATCTACCCCGCCGTCAATAAATACGTAGGTGAACTTTGCGCGTCGTTGTCGGTAAAAAAATCCGTCTTTAGTTCCCTTCCGACGAAAAACGAAGAAGAGCTTATCCGAACGCTCGCCACCGCGAACGAAGAAATGCTCTCAGCGGTCAAGAAACTCAACGCGGATTTAACTGATTTACCCAAAGACGAACGCGAATCGGCGAACCGTATCGCGCACGTGGTTTGTCCCGATATGCGCGCCATTCGTTCGCTTGCGGACAAAATGGAACAACTTTGCGACAAAGAACGTTGGCCGATGCCCACTTACGCGGACTTGCTTTTCAGCATTCGTTAAAACAACAACCCCCACCGAACGTTCGGTGGGGGATTGTTTTATCTATTATAAAATCTCGTCTTTATAGCTTCGTCACGTCAAACGGTTGATTTATACTAAAATATTTTTGGTAGATTGACGAGAAAATCAACCAAGTGGTGTGATAGAGCCATTTTTATTGCGAATTTCTTTCGCAAGCTCGGCGGCGATTTTCACTTCGTCGTCCGTCACTTCCACTCCGTCCGCGCCTTCGAGAATTTCGCCGTTAATATCGAGTTTTTCTTGTTTTTTATAATCGGAACATAAAAACCGCTTGGTCTTGTATCCGATAAGCACGGTCATAAACGCCGACACCGTACCCTGCACCGCGCTATCCACGATAGTATCCAAAAAGGGTATTTTCTTCGCTACGCCCGAAAAGAATTTACTAAACACGTTAAACCAATTCACGTTTTGCATACCGTAAGCGATTAACGCGCTACGCAGTACCGTAAAATATATACGCACGAGTTTCGCATAGCTCGGCCGATAGCCGTAAATACAAACGATTTGTTTCACGAGCGAGAGATTGACGAGCAACGCGCTCAACGCGTCGATTTTATCGTTTTGAGAAATGGACGTCGTTAAGAACACTTTCCCCGCGCTTTTCCAAATCAACGCATTTACACAGCCAGCTACGTCCGTCGCATACGCGTCTTTTAACGCTATTTTAAGCGCAGGCTTGTTCCCGTCGGCAAGCGCTCTTTTTAATAGCGAAATCTTTTCGTCGGACAAATATCTAAATCGAACGTTTTTGGGGTCGAGATTGTACTCGATTAACGCCTGCGCGACCGATTTCAACGCCTTATAATTCCTACGAACGGCAACGTCGAAGGTATCGCTCGTAACGTCGGTAATAAAAAATCTTGAGCTAAGCACCTTTACAATCGGCCGAATGACGAACGCGATAAGTAAAATCGCCACGACACCGCACACGACGTAACCAAATACCCTATTCATCTCAAAGCATACCGTCAAAATATCCGCAAGCGCGCCGACGAGTAAGAGTGAAATAATGGTTGCGATAACGATAATCGCCGTCAAAAACCCTTTTTCGTTTTTTTGATTCAACTCGGCGGACATAGATTTTTCAAACGCCGAATCGTCCAACTTCTTATCGAGCGTAAGACCGGTTACGCCCGTTTGTTCTTTCGTTTTTTTCATATTTTTATCCTTTTTAAATCCGTTTTTCTTTTGGTTTTGACATTGTACCATAAAACCACAAAAAAATCAAGAGTTAGACGAAAAATTTTTCCGTAAAAAACGTTTGCGTTTTTACGCAATTTGTGTATAATTGATATATAGCCTTTTTTAGGAGAATACTATGTTTGATTATACAAAAATGATGATTGACCAAACCGTAAAAGACGTAAAACGCGTTTTCCACGGCTATAAGGTCGGCTCACAGCTCATCTACATAGCCTACTTGGTCTATGCGCTAATCGCTCGAACGGGCATTTGGTTTGCCAATCTCGCCCTGCTCGTCCTTTCTATCGCGTATTTCGCGTTCTTTATGTCAACCACCGATTACGGCAAAACCCCCGACGGCAAACAACTCAAAAAGAACGTCAAAACGACTTACGTTTGGTCCAAACGCTTAATTCGGCTCTTCACCATCAGCGTCGCGGTCTACGATATTTTCACCGCAACCACCGCCACCAACTCCATCTCCACGCTCTTAACCGCGTTAATGGTCATTGGTTGGGCAATTGAAATCTTGTTCGATTTACTCATTCGAATTATCACGGCGAGAATCGCGCTCATCAAAGAAGCGCTCGACGCGGACGTTGAAAACCTGTTAAAACCGGTAAAAACGGTCGGAAACTTCTTCAAAAAAGCCATGGGACAAGAAGTCCCGCCCAGCGCAGAACCGTCCAAAAGACGGTTATGGTTAGACAAAAAAATGTCCGAACGCAGGGAACTTGCCAAGCAAGAAAAAGAACGTTTAGCGGAAGAAAAACGGATAAAACAGGCAGAAGAACGCAAGAAACGCCAAGAACAGTTTGCTCTTAAAAAACAACAACGCCTTGCTAAAAAGAATAAAACGAAAGATAAAAACGACGGAGCAGGTACGAAATGAACGTAACGAAAGCAAAATTTTTAAGCAACAACGCCTTAAAAATACTCGCGTGTATCGCTATGGTAATCGACCACGTAGGGCTTTTGTTTTTTCCCTATGAAATGATTTTTAGAAAAATCGGCAGATTATCTTTCCCCATCTTCGCGTTTTTGCTCGCGGAAGGCTGTAAATATACCAAAAATAAACCAAAACATTTTCTAACCCTATTCGGCTTGACCGTAATTTGCCAAGCTGGGTACTACCTGTTTGCAGGCGATACTTATTTTTGCATACTCGTTACCCTTTGCTTATCCCAACTTTGCATTTTCGCCCTACAATACTTCAAAAAGACGTCGCTTAGCGAAACCGCAAAGCTTTTTAAAAAACTGTTTTCCGCGTTCGTATTTATTTTCGCTATCGCGTTCACAGCGGTTTTTTGTCGAATCTTCCAAGTGGAATACGACTTTTGGGGTTGTATGCTCCCCGTCTTCGTTTCACTCTTCGATTTTAGAAACGCTTTTCCGCCAGCTCCCCCCACGCCGAGTGAAGAACCCAATCAACCCAAGACGGTTTCGTTATTGCAAAAACTCGACAATCCTATTACGCAATACTTTTGTTTCGCGCTCGGCTTAATTTTAAGCGTTCTTTTTACGAAAACGCCTTTACCGCAACCGTACGCGTTATTCTCGTTAATCCCTATCGCCTTTTACAGCGGTAAGCGTGGAAAACTCAACTTAAAATATTTCTTTTATCTTTTTTACCCCTTACACCTTGTCCTTCTCGAAGGCGTTTACGTACTCTTGTATTATTTATAAATTATTTTTCGCAATAAAGATCAAACTAAAATTTCAAATAAACTCCAAAAATATACTTTATAGTAAACCCCGACAAGTTTTGAGTGAAAAGCGAATAGGTAATAGTGAATAGTGAAAAAAGTAAAAATCGACAAGTCGAAACTTGTCGATTTTTTGGTGTACCCGCTGGGAATCGAACCCAGAGTCGACGGCGTCGGAGGCCGTTATGTTATCCAGTTACACTACGAGTACGTATTACTTTTTGGTTTTTTCTAAAAACGTAAGTATATTTTACTATTTTTTACTTCCTTTTTGCAAGCGTTTATGCTATAATATTGCTAAATTTAAATAAAAAATATTTTTTCTTTGCGGACTTTTGCGTTATTTTCGACCGTTTACGGCAAAAATATTCTTACAACGCAATTTTTCGTTTAGAAACGGAGTTTTTATGGCTAAGACGGTCGTTATTGGTATGAGTGGCGGTGTAGACAGTTCAGTCGCGGCGTTGCTTTTAAAACAACAAGGTTATAACGTTATAGGGCTTTATATGCTCAACTGGGAAGAAAACGACGAGAACGGTTGTTGCACGGCGGAAGACGACTACGCCGACGTGCGTCGGGTTTGCTCGCTTATCGACATTCCCTATTATACCGTCAATTTCGCAAAAGAATATATGGATAGAGTATTTTCCTATTTTTTAAAGGAATACTCCGCAGGCAGAACCCCCAATCCCGACGTGCTTTGCAACCGCGAAATCAAATTCGGGCCCTTCTTACAAGAAGCGAAAAAGCTCGGCGCGGACTATATCGCGACGGGGCATTATTGCAAAATCTCGCACGAAAACGGCGTTCATCAGCTCTTAAAAGCGGTTGACCAAAACAAAGACCAAACCTATTTCTTGAACCAGCTTTCGCAAGACCAATTAAAGGACGTACTCTTTCCTTTGCAAGATATGCAAAAACCGGACGTGAGAAAAATCGCAATTGAAAACGGACTTGCTACCGCCAAAAAGAAAGATAGTACGGGTATTTGTTTCATCGGCGAACGGAATTTCAGAAAATTCTTAAGCACTTACCTGCCGGCAAAACCGGGTAAGATTCTCGACCTTACGGGAAAGACGGTCGGCGAACACTTGGGGCTTATGTACTACACGCTCGGTCAACGCAGGGGGTTAGAACTCGGCGGTATCAAAGGCGAAGACCAAGGTAGATGGTTCGTCGTGAAAAAGGATTTACAAAACAATATTCTCTACGTTTCGCACGGCGACGAAAGTCCGTTATACTCCAAGTCCTGCGAAGTAGACGAATTTAATTGGATTCCCGAAATACCCAAAGAAAAAGAATTTATCTGCAAAGCAAAATTCCGTTACCGCCAACCCGACCAAGCCGTTCGCGTGCGTATAACGGGCGACAAATCCGTGCATATCGATTTCGACGAACCCCAACGCGCGGTTACCGAAGGTCAGTACGCCGTACTCTACGACGGTGAAAAATGCCTTGGTGGCGGCGTCATTCAATCCGCAGAATATTAATTTAAAAATACTTAAGCGAATAAGTCATAACGACCAAAACGAACGAATATACTGAAAACAAGTTCACTTTGGGGATATTGCTATGAAAAACTTATCGCTCGTTTGTCTTGCCGGACTGACCTTTACGGCGGTACTTGGCACACTCTTGCATTTCGTTTACGATTGGACGGGGAATATTGCGTTCGCGCCCTTTTCCGCCGTCAACGAAAGCACTTGGGAACATATGAAAATTCTCTTTTTCCCAATGCTTATTTTCGCGCTCATCCAAGCAAAATTTTACGCAAAAGAAATCCCAGGGTATTGGCAAATCAAACTATACGGGATTCTCTTCGCACTGTTGCTCGTACCCGTACTTTTCTACACCTTGAACGGCGTATTCGGCGATTACCCCGATTGGATAAATATCCTTATTTTCTTCGTATCCGCGTTTCTCGGTTACCTACTCGAATACCGTTTATTCAACGCCGAATTTGAATCCAAACTACCTAAAGCCGTAGCTATCGCGTTCTTAGTTTTAATCGGCTTGGCGTTTTCGGTATTCACCTTTTTTCCGCCCCAAATCCCCCTATTTAAAGACCCCGTTTCGGGCGGTTACGGAATACGAAAATAAACGAAAACTAAACCACACCCCGACAGGATTTCCTGTCGGGGCGTTCGCTTATTATGCGCTAACTAGTTTTATTCTTCCGCTTTATACCCCCAAACTACGGGGCGATTGCTCGCGTTCCAATTAAACACCCAACCGCTCGGTTGACTTTCCGCCTCGCAATAAATCGTTAAATTATCGCAAGCATAAAACGCCAATCCCCCAATCGAAGCTACGCTATTGGGGATTACCACACTCGTTAAATTACTGCAATAAATGAACGCATAGTTTTTTATTGCAGTTACCGTTTTAGGTATCACGAGCTTCGTTACAAGTTCATTGTTTATATACAAATTCTTCGCATAACATAACGGGTTTGAATAATAATTACCAAACGATATATTACACCAAGCAACTATATTGCTTATATATACGCTCGTTAAATTTTCGCAACCGTAAAACGCCAATTCGCCAATCGAAGTTACCGAATCAGGGATTGTTATGCTCGTTAAGTTTGAGCAAAAAGCAAACGCACATTGATTAATTTTCGTAATATATACGTCTAGCTCTAAACTCTCATACGGCTTTTTACTTTGCATATTTTTCTCCTTGCGTTTCCTAAAATACTAGCCATTTTTCAACCGATTTCGTTTTGCACCCATATAGGTGCATAATTATTATAGCAATTCATTATAATATTGTCAAATGTTTGCACTTAAATAAGAACAAAAATCGTGAAAAGGGGAAATATGAATATTGAGATTGAGAAAAAAATCGGCCAAAACATTCGCCGACTGAGAGAAAAGGCAGGATTCACACAAGACTACGTTGCAACGAAGTTGCAATTAGGTGGTTGCGATATAACAAGGAGTGCTGTTGCAAAAATCGAAGTTGGACAACGGCACTTATATCCAGATGAAATCATATTATTAAAACAAATCTTAAAAGTAAAATATGAAGATATTTTCCATATAGAAAATTCATCGTCGTTGTAAATAAGCAAAAAGGCTTTAAGCGGAACGTTTCGCTTAAAGCCTTTCTTATTTATCTCGTACTTACCTATCTCATTCGTTCTTTTTTTCGTTTAATTGATTATATTCTTTTTCCACGATTGCAACTTGTAATTGGAGTTCCGATTGCGCTATATTAGGTTGCGTTTCCGTCTTTTTTCCACGTTTTTCCAATACAAGCCACGACAAAACCCAATGCGTTTGCAAACCAAAGAGTAAGACGAGAAAAATCCCCACTAAATACCCTGCCAACGTCGCCCAAAAGCTCCCGAATAAGCGAATACCGTAGATATTATAATCACCGTAAGGCGCCATACCGAAAAAGTCCTTATTAAAAACGAAATTGAGTAATACGCCGAACCCGACGACGGAATACACGAACACCGCCGATTTAAAAAAATATTTAGCATTTAATTTAACTTGTTTGGATAAAATCAAATACGCGCCGAAAAGCGCCATAACCATGTGGCACAACGCTTCGCTTGCGTAAAGGAAGTCTGCTTGTTCGTCAAAGCTGAACAGGTACGCCCGTTCGGGGCTTATGAGCATTGCGCAAAACATACCGAAACTTAAAAAGGTAACGGCACATTTACAGCAATCTTGCGTTTTTGGACTCATTAAAAACAAAAGCCCTATCGCCGTACACATCATCGGACTGATATTATCTAAGGTCATAAACCTATTCTTCATCCAGCCCTTTTCATATCCCGCCAAATTCCAACACGCAAAGAAAATAACGTCCGCGACCACGAAAACGACGTTCCAAAATTTGGGGTTCATCTTCTCGCGGTAAAAACACATCAAGGTCAAACTAAAGAAATAAAGAAAGGTTACGATGCCGAGCATTAGTATCATATTCATAACCGATTACCCCCAAAGTTTCGTTTTTTCTTCTTTCTCGTCTTCTATATCTTCGGGGTCGACGTAGTTCCATTCTATCGTCGCCGTCGGCAAACACCAATCCGTCGCCCAGCCGTTAGGCGTTTCGTTGATTGCTATATACGCTTTTATCACGAGCGTTTCGCTATCAAAGACTTCGCTTCCCATTATCGTCAAGGATTTAGGCAAAATTATTTCTTCGAGCGCAGTACAGCCTTGGAACGCGCCGTCGCCTATTCTTTCTAATTTTTCGGGTAATTTGATTTCTTTAAGCGCGGTACAGCCTTTGAAGACATTTTTCCCCAACGCAATCAACGTGGACGGCAATTCGATTGTTTGCAGTCTTGTACAACCTTCGAACGCGCCGTCTTCTATCGCTAAAATACCGTCGAGCAAATATAACCCCGTGATATTTTTACAGTCTTTGAACGCGCCCTCTTTAATCCCCAGCACTTTCTTTTCATTGAAATACGCGCCGATATAAACGTCGCCGGAAAGCTCTTTATAACAACCGACGATTTCGCAATAATTACTGTTTTCCTTGATTTCGTATTCGATACCTTCGGTCGTTTCGTATTCCCAAATCGCCGTAATAACCAAATCGCGCGTAACTTCGCGGTATGAATGACTCCAACGCAAGAAATAGCAACCGTCTTTCGTTACGCTGGGCGGATTCGCGTTGTTGCCTTGAATGACCGTTTGAACGGTATCTCCGCCTAAGAGCGTACCGCCGTTCAAATCAAAGGTAACCGTATAAGATTTTCGTCCTGCGAAGAAAATTAAAACCAACATAACCGCAATCGCGATAAACTCGACAGCGAGTACGATTACTACTTTCCATCTATGACTTTTGACTTTATCCATATTCTCTTCTCCCGTAATTTTGGTTTTTATTATAGCATACTTTTTTTAAGATTGCAAGCGCTTAGCTAAATTTCGCTCTAAAGGAATTTAATACCGCTAAAAGCATTACGCCTACGTCCGCGAATACGGCAAGCGATAAGGGTAATACCCCAAACAATCCAAGCGCCATAAACAACACTTTCATCGCCACGGAAAACACGATGTTTTCAAAAACTATTTTTTGCGTGCGTTTTGCTATTTTCTTCCCCCAAACAAGCCCTTTTAAGTTATCCGATATCAATACTAAATCGGACGCTTCCACCGCCGCCGCGCTACCAAGTTTACCCATTGATACCGCGCAGTCCGCGGATTTCATTACGGGCGCGTCGTTAATACCGTCACCTACGTAAACGAGCGCACCTTGACTTTTTAATTCTTCCGCTTTTTCAAGTTTTTCTTGTGGCAACAAATTAGCGTTTATCTCGTACACGCCCACTTCGTTTGCCGTTTTTCTCGCCCGTTCTTCCCTATCGCCCGTAAGTAAAACGAATCGTTCTACGCCTTGTTCTTTCAACTTATCTATCGTTTCTTTCGCTTCGCTACGGAGTTTATCCCCCACTTCGATTAAGCCAAGATATTCGCCGTTTCGCGCCACGTAAACGACAGTATTTACGCTTTCTTGTTCTATAAAATCAATCTTTTTTTCTTTTAACAATTTAGCCGAACCCACGAGCAACGTTTTACCGTCTATTTCCGCCGTCAAGCCAAGGCCTGCCACTTCTTCAAGGCGTTCCGTTTTCCTTTTTTCAAAACCGTCAAACGCTTTTGCAAGCGGATGATTAGAGTTTATTTCCACACTCGCAACCATCTCCAACAACTCTTTTTCCGTTACGTTTTCCGCAGGTTGAACGGAAACAATTTTGAAATCCCCTTCCGTCAACGTACCCGTTTTATCGAACGCAAAAATATTCGCGTTCGCAAGCGTATCAAGATACGTTGCGCCTTTGACGAGTACCCCTTTCTTCGCGCAAGCGCCTATGCCCGAAAAATAAGTTAAGGGCACGGAAATCACGAGCGCGCACGGACAGGAAATCACCAAAAAGGTAAGCGCCGAACGCACCCAACGCCCTAAATCTTTATAGAAAAATCTGTTTTCTGCGATTAAACCTGCTATGGGCGGGGCTAAAACGATTGTTAAAAGCGCAAGTCCGCATACAATCGGTGTGTAGTATTTAGCGAATTTAGAAATGAATTTTTCCGGTTTCGCGCGCTTAGACCCCGCATTTTCGACAAGCTCCAAAATTTTCCCTACCGCACTGTCTTGATAAAGCCGAACGACTTCCACTTCCACCGCTCCTGCTATTGAAATTGCCCCAGACAGCACTTCTTCGCCTTTACTCGCGTATTTGGGCTCACTCTCGCCCGTTAAAGATTTAACGTCGAACGTCCCTTCTTTAGATAAAAGCTTACCGTCAACAGGCAACTTTTCCCCTGTTTTTACTAAAATTCTATCCCCGATTTTAAGTTCTTCGGGCGTAATTTCAAGCAAATCGTCGCCCTGAATTAAATACGCTTTATCACTCTTTAACGCCATCAATTCGCCAATGGATTTTCTCGACGACCCAACGGCGAGAGCTTGCAACCATTCGCCCGTTTGATACAATAGCATAACGAGTACGCCTTCCGAAAATTCTCCCAAACAAAACGCTCCGACGCTCGCGATTGTCATCAAGAAATTCTCGTCAAAAACCCTGCCCTTAATAACGTTTTTCGCCGTAGAGATAAGTACGGGATAGCCAACGGTCAAATACGCAACCATATAGACAATAACGCTCGCGACCTTTACGGTATTGGATAAAACCAACCCTATTATAAACAATAGAAACGCAACGGATATTAAAATAATAGGCTTTACGCCCGTCTTTTTTGTTTCCGTTTCGTCTTCAACCACTCTTACGTTTTCAAATTTATTCGCTTTTTTAATCGCCTTTTTAATCCCGTCGTCGCTTGCCGTCAACGTAATCGTTTGCGTTACAAAATCCACCGTAACTTCTTCCACTTCCTTAATTTCTCGAATTTCGTCTTCAAGCTCTAACGCGCACCCGGCGCAATGTAAATTTTTAATTTTTATTACCTTTTTCATAATCCACCGTCCGTTTTATTCCTTGCAGTCTTTATGCGCTCTCGCAAACTCCACTATTTTTACGATATGCTCGTCGGCAAGAGAATAGAGCATATTTTGCCCATCACGTCTTGCTTTGACGATACCGTTGTCTTTTAACACCCTTAACTGATGACTCATACCGCTTTGCGTACCACCGCAAACGCCAACCAAATGGTACACGCAACTTTCCCCTTTCGTCAAAGCCAATACGATTTTCATTCTCGACGTCTCCGCTAACATTCTAAAAATATTGCACACCTTTTCAATGTCTTCCACGCGCAAAAGTTCTTTTTTTGCGTTTTCCATACGCTCTTCGTGTATTTTTCTTTCTTGACATTCCGCCACTTTCATTATTTTCTCCTTTATGAATATATGAATACTCATTCATATTTTATTATATTATATATTATCATAAAGAGTTTGTCAAGCATTTCCACGTTTTCGTATAAAAAAAGCGGTTATCGTACAAATAACCGCTACGTATCGTTAAATTTTACATTAAAATTTTTTATTCACGCAACAACCGCGCGTAGCCACAAGAAAGAACCGTGACTTTTTACCTATTAAGCCTTTTTCTTTTTTCTAAGAGACGTACGGTGTTCTTCACCAGAAAACATTCGACGAACGTTAGCGCGGTGAGCAATCCAATCAACGACGAAAACGCAAGCGACTAAGCCGTGAATTACTAAAAGCCAAAGGGAAAGATTCGCGCCGTAATGGATAAAAAATACGGTCGATTGCACGGCGCAACAAAGGGAAATGCCCATTAACGAACCCATACCGCCCCATTGTGCGTAGAAAATATACGCGACGATTAACGCAAAGCAACAAAGCACGATTAACAAAAACCAAATACTTTCACAACAAAGTCCTGCAAAGAACCCGCCGAAAGTAGTCGCAATACCTTTTCCGCCCTTGAAATGATTGAATAAGGGGTAAATATGTCCAAGTACCGCGCCTAAAATCGCAACGCCACGCACGAAATCACTTGCGCAAATTTCCGTACCCGAAAGCGTGTAATCTTTATAAATAAAATGAACGATAAGTACGGGGATAGCAGCTTTAAGCCCGTCGAAAAACAAAGTCAACGCACCGACGGCTACGCCGTAAGTTCTTGCCATATTCATCGACCCGGGGTTACCGCTACCGATTTTGGTTATGTCGCCTTTCTTTTGTCTGGAAATGATACGCGCAGCGCTAACACCCCCCAGCAGGTACGAGAGTACGGCGATTATTAACACGTAATACCATTGTTCAAAAAAGATAAATTCTTTCATATAAACTCCTTAATCTTCTTCTTTTTTCTCTCTTACAACCACTTTAATGGGCGTGCCCGAGAAATCGTAGGCGTTTCGAATGGTATTTTCAAGATATCTTTGATAGGAGAAATGCAACAAACCTTCGTCGTTGACGTGCAACACGAACAACGGCGGACATACCCCCACTTGCGACGAGAAGAACACGCGCATACGGCGACCTTGATAAGAAGGCGGTTCGTTAAGACGTACCGCGTCGCCGATAAGGTCGTTGAGCGCGCCCGTAGGTACGCGGAAATTTGCGTGCGCGTATACTTCTTCCGCGACGGAGAGAATTTTCTCTACGCGTTGACCGGATTTTGCCGAGATATATATAGACTTATAATAGTCCATAAACTTCAAATCTTCTTTAAGTTGCGTTTCGAAACGATTGACGGTATGGGTATCTTTTTCAATCAAATCCCACTTATTCATTACGATAACGGACGGTTTGCCCTGTTCGTGTACGTAACCGATAATTTTAACGTCTTGTTCCGTCAAACCTTCGTTTGCATCCACGACGAGCAAGCACACGTCGCTTCGTCTAACCGCGTCGAACGCACGCATATTACTATAATATTCCACGTCGTCGTCCACGTTTTTCTTCTTTCTTATCCCTGCCGTATCGATGATTGTATACGCCTTATCCCCACGATAGAACAACGTATCAATCGCGTCGCGCGTCGTACCCGCCATAGGGGTAACGATGCTTCTTTCCGAGCCGAGAATTTTATTGACCAAACTCGATTTCCCCGCGTTGGGCTTACCGACAACCGCAATTTTTAAAGACGGCACGGGGTCTTCGCTATCGTCGGGGAAATAGGTAAGCGCTTCGTCTAAAACGTCACCGATACCTTGCGAATGTTCGGCAGATACGGGATAAGGCTCGCCAAGCCCTAACGAATAGAATTCAAAAATCTTATCGGGGGTATATTCGTCGATTTTATTAACGACGAGTATAACGGGTTTTTTGCTACGGCGCAAAATATCCGCTACGTCGTAATCGGACGGCACTAACCCTTCACGCCCGTCCGTAAAAAATAAAATGACGTCCGCCGTTTCAATCGCCACGTCCGCTTGCTTAGCGATTTCTTTCCACATTACGTCTTCCGATTTAAGCTCGATACCGCCCGTATCGACCATCGTGAAATTCTTACCGCGCCAAACCGCGTCGGTATACAATCTATCACGCGTTACGCCCGGTCTGTCTTCCGTAATGGAAATTTTCCGACCTGCTACTTTATTAAAAAAGGTGCTTTTCCCTACGTTGGGTCTGCCAACGAGCGCCACCAAAGGATTTGCCATTTTCTTTACTCCTTTTATCCTAACTTTTGATTATTTTTTAGCGACCAACAGTCGAGCCAACCCCCTACCACCGTCACGATTAACGATTACTTTTTTCAATTTTGCGCCCGTTTTTAGTTCCTTTAAAGTCATACCGCAAAGGAATACGTCCTCGAACTCTTTCAAAGTGTTTTTAGGGATAATTAGCGCGTCGAAATTATTCGTTTTTTTGTATTCAAGCACAGCCGATAAAATATCCCTACCCGTTAAAAGCCCCGTACAGGTTACGGTTTTTCCAAAAAAATCGTTTTCTATTGCCAAGACGTCCACCGTTAAGCCGTCTATCTTTTTCATTGCTTTTTGAGCAATTTCTTCGTTGACTTTTTTAGCAGATACTCCGCTAATAAGCAAATATTTTTTACGTTTCCCGTTCTTTTTAAATTCGCCCGTAAGCGCGTTCAGTTCGCTTTCAAACTCGTCGATAAATTTTCTCGTTAAGCCGATACCGTTTTCAATCTGTTCAAACTCGCCGTAAAACTCTTTTTTCTTAAACTCTCTTTCCGCTTTAATGAAATATTCGTCGGCAGGCAATAAAAAATTCACGCCGAATTCTTCATTGAGTTTATCGACTAAATCTAAAAGTTTTATCGAATACTCTTTATCCACGTCGTCGATTTTCGTAAGCCCGTCGCGATACTTCGTCAACCCCGTCGGTACGCACGCCAAGTCCTTTACCGTCGGATAATATTTAAAAAGCTCGCGCGCCGTAAACTCCAGCTCGTCGCCGTCGTTTCTATTCGGTACGATAACCGCTTGACAATGCATTTCAATCCTCGCCTTTGCAAGCGCGTCGATTTGTTCGACGATTTTGCCCGCAAAACGGTTACGTAACAATTCACAACGGAGTTGTTTATTGAGCGTATGCACGGAAACGTATAACGGAGATAAATTCAAACGGATAATCCGCTGTAAGCTCTCGTCGGAAAGGTTAGTAAGCGTTACGAAATTACCGCAAGCGAAACTCATCGAATAGTCGTCGTCTTTCACGTACAAGCTTTCCCGCATACCCTTAGGCATTTGGTCCACGAAACAAAATACGCAATTATTATGACAAGTACGGATTTTCGTATTCTTTTCAAACGTCAAACCAACGTCGTCCATCTCGTCCTTTTTTACGCGGACTTCATGCAATTTCTTCTCTCTCGAATCCTTAACGGTCATCCAAAATTGGGGCAAGCTTGAAAAATAGAGATAATCAAGCTCGTCCTCACAAGGAAAATTTTCAAAGGCTACGATTTCGTCCCCCGCTTCAATGCCGAGCTGATACGCTATGGAATTTTTCTTTACTTTCTTTACTTTCAACATAGTTTAGCGTTGTTACTCCTGCGTTTGTAAAAATACCCCTTCCACACCGTCAATCTCTTTAAATTTCACGTACACTTTTTCTTTAGACGAAGTCGGTAAATTCTTCCCGATAAAATCCGCCCTGAATGGCAATTCTCTATGCCCCCTGTCCACGACTTCGAGCAAACTAATCTTTTTCGCCCTACCCATTTTCGAGCCGTACGCCACCAACGCGGAAATAGCGGAACGAACGGTTCTGCCCGTATATAAAACGTCGTCGCAAAGCACGAGCGTTTTGCCTTCCACGTCAAAATCGATTTGCGTACCCTTTACTTCCGCATCGCAACTTAAAATATCGTCGCGATACAACGTAATATCCAAAATACCGAGCGGTAATTCTATCCCTTCGCTCTGCTTGATAAAATCCCGAATACGCTCCGCCACGCAAACACCGCGCGTGCGAATACCCACGAGCGCAAGTTCGTTTAAGTTTTCATTTTTTTCGACGATTTCATAGGCAAGACGCTTTAAAGCTCTGCCAAGCGCCGATTCGTTTAAAATCTCTTTCATATCTCCACTTCCACGCCGTATTGTTTGGAAAGTTTTTTCAAGACTTCCGAAAAGTAAGGGGGCAGGGTTGCGTTAAACGTCATTCGCTCGCCCGTCGTGGGATGGGTTAGAATGAGCGTATTTGCGTGCAATAGTTGCCCGTTTAAACTAAATTTTTGTTTCTTATACCCGTACGTGGGGTCGCCGACGACGGGGTGAGATAAATATTTCGCGTGCACGCGGATTTGGTGCGTTCTACCCGTTTGCAAGATAAACTTACAAAGCGTATAATCTTGCCCGAAACGAGCTACGACTTCGTAATCGGTAATAGCAACCTTACCTTGCCCGTCGGGTAAAACCGCCATTCTCGTGCGCTCCGTTGGGTGTCTACCTATATCCGTTACCACTCTACCGCTATCTTGCTTTAAATTCCCTTCAAGCAACGCGTAATAAATTCTATGACAAGACTTCTCCGCGATTTGTTTCGCAAGCGAAACGTGCGCCTTATCGTTTTTAGCAACGACCAAAAGCCCCGACGTATCCTTGTCTATGCGATGTACGATACCGGGTCGCATTACGCCACCAATACCGCTCAACTTATCAAGCGAATAAAGTAGCGCGTTGACGAGCGTACCTTCCACGTTTCCATTCCCAATATGCACCGTCATACCTTGCGGTTTGTTGACGATTGCAAAATCGTCGTCCTGATACAAAATATCCAGCGGAATATTCTCCGCTTTCGCGAAATATTCAACGACATCGGGCACTTCCAAGACTACGCGGTCGCCCGTTTTCACTTCCGTGCCTGCTTTGGCTTTTTTATCGTTGAGAAGAACCCTGCCTTCGTCTATTAATTTTTTCAATCTCGAACGGGTAAACTCTTCCGTTTGTTCGCATAAAAACACGTCCAAACGCTTTACGTTTTCTTCCGCAACGAATAACCGCGTATCCATATTACTCCGCCTTTTCGTCCGTTTTTTCTTCGTCCGATTCGCCAATTACGGCAACGGAACCCGCGTCCTTCTCCACGCCTTGTTTCGCAAGTTTCTTCGCTTGTCTTTTAGCCTTGAATTCTTCTTCTTTGATTTCATCTTTCTCTTCCGCTTCTTTGGCTAACGCCTTATATTTCCCAAGCGGAAAATACGCGTAAGAATCGAAGAACAACGCGGACAGGAACAACGTCGCCGCCCCACCGCATATAAAGAAGTCGGCAAAATTACAAACGCCGAAATCGAAGATTATCTTTAAACGTACCATATCGCGCACGCCGTCGCGGAAACCACCGTTATAACTTGCAGGGTCCCAAACTTGGTAATACACCCTATCGATTAAGTTCCCAATACCGCCGGCAAGAATTAAAATACAAGCGACTCTAATCCAAGTACGGCGTTTATCGATTTTAAAATAGAAGTAGGCAACCCCTGCCATCATCACGCCCGTCGAAAGCACAATCGCCATTTTTACGCCGATAGACGACGTTGCAAACATACTGAACGCAATTCCGCGATTATAGGAAATACAAAGCTCTATCATATCGGGAATGATTACGATTTCTCTTACGTTCGATATTTCCTTAAAATACACGTCGGCAACCGCTTTGGTAAGCTGGTCAACCAAAATCAAAACGAAAAAGAGTATCGCGCCCCAAATCCAAGAACCTTTCAGTCCGTTTTCCTTAATGTTTTGTTTTTCTTCCATAGCTTATTTATCCTTTTTCTCGTTCGCGGAACGAATTGCGTCAATCATACCCGTCTTTAACGCGTGTAACTCGTTCGACAAATCGACTTTATAAGTTTGGGGCATATCCAATCTTAAATATTCTTCCCAGAACTTTTCTTTTTGCGCTAAAGAAAAGGCTTTGACTTTCAAAAGCGCAGGGAATTCATACACGAGTTTGCCCTTTTGAACAATCGGTTTAAGCAATTCTTCTGCATAGAAGTTTTCTACCGTATGTTTCTTCCAAGTTTCAATCGGGTGAAAAATGGTCAACGGTTTGCTTTCGTCCACCTTTTCTCCACGCAAAGTAATCAAATCGGCAATCGCCATACCACTGTCTTTATCGTACAAACGGTACACGTTTTTAAAAGACGGGTTGGTGGTCTTTTCGGAATTATCCGAAAGCTTAATTTTAGGCGTAAGCGTACCGTCTTTATTCACTACCGCCGCCAGTTTATACACTCCGCCGAGCGCAGGCAAATCTTCGGAAGTAATTAACTTCGTACCTACCCCCCACAAATCGATTTTTGCGCCCTGTTGCAAAAGCGACGAGATAAGCCGTTCGTCCAAATCCCCCGACACGCAAATAAGCGCGTCTTGGAATCCCGCCTCGTCAAGCATTTTTCTTGATTTTTTGGAAAGGTAAGCAAAATCTCCGCTATCCAACCGAATCCCTTTCGGTTTATGCCCTTTCGCCTTGAGTTCCTTAAAAACTTTAATGGCGTTAGGCACACCGCTACGCAACGTGTCGTAGGTATCCACGAGCAATAAACAATTATCCGGATAACTTTCCGAATACGCCTTAAACGCTTCGTATTCGCTCGGGAAATCCATAATCCAACTATGCGCCATCGTACCGGCTACGGGTACGTCGAAATTTTTACCCGTAACGACGTTCGAAGTCGAAGAACAACCGCCGATAATCGCCGCACGCGCACCGTAAATCCCTGCGTCGGGAGCTTGCGCTCTACGAAGCCCGAACTCCATCACCGCGCCCTTACCTGCAGCCCTGCAAATTTTAGACGACTTGGTTGCAATCAGCGTTTGGAGATCG
>SVHK01000021.1 GCA_015055865.1 Clostridiales bacterium
CAACCAACTTTTCTATTTCTTTTACGATAGAAGAATTTTCTTTCGGGTCGCCCGGACCATCGGAAAGCATTACGCCGTTGGGCGAAAGCGCCATAATTTGCTCCGCCGTATAACTTGCAGGGACTTTCAAGACCTTAAACCCGTAAGACAACAGTTGGTTAACGGTACTTTGTTTCGCGCCAAAATCCCAAAGAACAACTCTCAATTTTGCGTTTTCTTCTCCAAAAGTTTCAACGTTTTCACAAGTAACCTTTTGTACGGCGTTTTTAATTTCGCAATTTTCCACTATGCTCATATCCTTTAAAGGCTTAGAAGAAATACAAGCGTTCATCACGCCTTCTTCGCGCAAAATTTTGGTAAGCTCTCTAGTATCTACGCCGTAAATCCCAACGACGCCTTCTTCTTTAAGAAAATCGTTGAGTTTTCCTTCCATACGGAAATTAGACGGTTCGTCGCAAATTTCCCGAACGACGTAAGCGGAAACATTCGCCTTTTTACTTTCCAAATCCATACGGTTAAAACCGTAATTACCAATTAAAGGAAAAGTTTGAACGACGATTTTTCCCAAGTTTGCAGGTTCGGTAAGAGTTTCTAAATACCCAACCATACCCGTCGTGAAAACGAGTTCGCCTACCGCGTCCCCGTCGGCACCGAAACGATAACCTTCGAATACTTTTCCGTTTTGTAACGTCAAATAAACTTTTTGCTTTTTCATAAACTGTCCTTCTATTTGTGTTTTATTTTTTCTCTTCGTTAAAATTTTTGAAAATTTAATCGCGCATTAACTTGACCATAACCGCCTTTTGCACGTGCAATCTATTTTCCGCTTCGTCAAAAATCTCTTGCGCGTGTGCTTCAAGTACGTCTTCGGTAATCTCTTCGCCACGATGCGCAGGCAAACAATGAAGCACCATTGCGTCTTTCTTCGCTACGCTCATTACTTGAGCGTTGACTTGGAAACCTGCAAACGCCTTTTCCCTAATCGCTTTTTCTTCTTCTTGACCCATAGACGCCCAAACGTCTGTATAAAGTACGTCAGCGTCTTTCGCAGCCTGCATTACGTCGTCCGTCATTTCAAACATACCGTCGTATTTTTTCGCCCATTCTACGAGCTCAGGCGTAATTTGATAGCCTTTGGGACAAGCAATTGAGAATTTCATACCCATCGTCAAAGCCCCGACGAGCAAAGAGTTCGCCATATTGTTTCCGTCGCCGATGAAACACATTTTCAGTCCGCTAAAAATCCCCTTATATTCGCGAATCGTCATTAAATCCGCAAGAACTTGGCAAGGGTGCGCGTAATCGGTCAACGCGTTGATGACGGGAATAGAACCGCTATTTGCAAATTCTTCCACTTCCGCTTGGTCAAAGGTACGAATCATTACGCCGTCCAAATAACGAGAAAATACTCTCGCCGTATCTTTAACGGGCTCGCCACGTCCAAGCTGAATATCTCTATCCGACAAAAACAACGCCATACCGCCTAATTCGTACATACCGACTTCAAAAGAAACTCTCGTACGCGTAGAAGATTTACGGAAAATCATACCGAGTTTTTTACCTTTTAAGTAATCCTTATGAATGTTGTTTTTACGTTCATATTTGAGCTGATCCGCTAAATTCAAAATATGATAAATATCGTCCTTAGACAAATCGGAAAGTTTTAATAAATGTTTCACTTCAATACTCCTTCTAATACCTTTAATCCTTCGTCAATTTCCCGTTTCGTAATATTTAACGGCGGTAACAAACGCACCTTTTCGTGCGCCGTCAACACGAGCAACCCGTTTTTCAAACATTCTTCTGCTACTTCGCGCGACGTTTTCTCGCCCTTTAATTTAATCCCAATCATCAATCCCATACCGTCAACGCTTTCAACGGCGGGGAACTCCGCGATTTTTTTACGTATATATTCGCCTTTTTGCCGTACTTCTTCCATCAATTCGTCCGTCAAACGCTCTATAACGCTAACCGCGCCGGCGCAAGCTACGGGATTACCGCCGTACGTCGTTCCGTGGTCGCCAAACGAAAAAACCGTTTCCGTTTTATCAAACAACAAACACGCGCCAATGGGAAGTCCGCCACCTAAACCTTTAGCCGTCGTTAAAATATCGGGCTGAATTTCGAAATTTTGGAAGGCGTACACGCTACCCGTTCTTCCGTTTCCCGTTTGCACTTCGTCAACGATTAAAAGAACGTCCTTTTCCTTGCAATATTTTTCCAAGTCCGTTACGAAATTTTTATCGAGAACGTTTACACCGCTTTCCCCTTGAATAAGCTCAAGCATTACCGCGCAAGTCTTATCCGTTACCCGTTCTTTTACGCTCTCAAAATTGGGTTCTGCATAGACGAAACCCTCTAAAAACGGTCCGAAATACTTATGGAAATTATCTTGTCCCGTCGCGGTAAGCGTGGCGAGCGTTCGACCGTGAAAACTGTTTTTCAACGTGATAATTTCATAGCGTTTTTCATCTCCGTATTTTAAAGCGGAATACTTTCTTGCAACCTTAATAGCGCATTCGTTTGCCTCCGCGCCGGAATTCCCGAAAAACACTTTTTTTGCGCCCGACTTTTCGCAAAGCAATTCGGCAAGACGGACTTGCGGTAAAGTATAATACAAATTGCAAGCGTGTTGAACGGAATCGATTTGTTCAATCACCGCGTTTTTCCAAATCTCGTCGTTTACGCCGAACGCGTTTACGCCGATACCGCTCGTAAAATCGATGTATTTTTTACCTTCTACGTCGGTAAACGTCGAGCCGACACCCTTAGAAATCGCAACGGCAAACCTATTATAAGTCGGCGCGATAAATTGCGTATCTTTATTTTTTACATCTTGAAAATTCATTTTTTTACCTTAAAATTACCGTTTTTGAGCCTAAAACTTGCTCTAAATCAAAAAATAAGACTGATTTAGTAAAAAATCAGTCGCCGTTAATAAACATTGTGCCCATACCTTCGTCGGAAAGAAGCTCCATCAAAATGGAATGATTAACCCGCCCATCGGTAATGAATACCTTTTGGACTCCACGGCGAATAGCTTCTTTGCAACATTCAATTTTAGGAATCATACCACCGGAAATAATTCCGCGTTTAATTAAAGAAGGAATGTCGGAAACAACCACCTTTTTAATCAAGGTCGTTTCGTCGTCTTTATTCTCTAATAAACCGCGAATATCGGTCATCAAAATAAGCCCTTCCGCTTGCAATTCACCCGCAATTACGGAAGCCGCCGTATCTGCGTTCACGTTGTAAATATTCCCGTTATTATCGTAACCAACCGTTGAAACGACGGGTATATATCCGTTATTTAAACAATCAAGAATAACTTTAACGTCCACGTCTACGATTTTACCGACGAATCCAAGTTCTTCGCTCTCTTTTTCGCAACCGAGCATATGTCCGTCGATACCGCTTAAACCAATCGCTTTACCGCCCGACGTCTCGATTTCGTTTACGAGCGTTTTATTAATTTTACCAGCAAGCACCATTCTAACGACTTCTACCGTTTCTTCGTCCGTATAACGCAAACCGTTCACAAACTTGCTTTCAATGCCCAATCTTTTAAGCATTGCGGAAATTTCAGGACCACCGCCGTGAACGAGTACGGGTTTAATGCCAACGAGTTGCAACAAAACAAGGTCGCGCATTACGGAAGCCTTTAACTCCTCGTTAATCATTGCGTTTCCGCCGTACTTGATTACAAGGATTTTATCGTTATATTTTTTTATATAAGGCATTGCCTCCGCCAAAAATTCGGCTTGTTCTTGTTTTGAAATCATTTCGTCACCTATTTATTTCAACTATTATACCACTAGACGGATTTTTTGTCAAGTTTTCTAAGGCTTTTATCTAAAGATAAATCAATCTTTTCTTACTTTTTTTAAGATTAAAATTCTATTATTAAAAAATTGACCAAAAGCAGAAACGCTTTTGGTCTAATATCAACTTTATAACTTTGATTAAGTTCTATAATCTCCGTTAATTCGAACGTATTCGTAAGTCAAATCACACCCCCAACCCACGGAAGAATAATTCCCGTCGTTGAGCTCGATTAAAATACCGATTTCCTTTTCGGAAAGCACTTTTTTCGCAAAGTCTTCACTAAACGGTACTCCCATACCGTTTTTACAAACTTCCAATCTGCCTGCCGTCGAAAGAAACGCCACGTCGATTTTTTCAACGTCTACGTCTGCGCCCGAATAACCAATCGCGCAAAGCACTCTACCCCAATTCGCGTCCGCACCGAAAATAGCCGACTTCAACAAATTGGAACAAACGACTGATTTTGCCACCGTTCTCGCCGTTTTTTTAGATTTTGCGCCCGTTACTTTACATTCGATAAGCTTGGTTGCGCCTTCGCCGTCCGACGCTATCTTTCTACACATCTCTTTCGTTACTTCGTGCAACGCTTTCGCAAACTTTTTATAATCGCTGTTTTGCGCATCAATTAAAGCATTTCCAGCTAAACCGCTCGCCATTAAACAAAGGGTATCGTTGGTTGACGTATCTCTATCAACGCTAACCATATTCAAAGAGTCTTTAACGTCCGTAGAGAGCGATTTTTGCAACATTGCAGGCGTAATATTAACGTCCGTCGTAACGAACATAAGCATCGTTGCCATATTCGGACACAACATACCAACCCCTTTACAAATCGCGCCAATACGGCATTTTTTACCGTCAAGCTCGAACTCGTAAGCGATTTCTTTCGCCACAAGGTCGGTCGTCATAATCGCTTCCGCAGCCGAAAGATTGTGTTTAGGCGTATCGCCAAGCCCTGCAACCAGCGAAGAAATCCCTTCTTGCATAGGCTCAAGCGAAAGCGGTTGCCCGATTACGCCCGTCGACGCAACGACGACGTTTTCCGCTTTTACCCCCAAAGCGTCTTCTACCAATTTACACATTCCTTCCGCAATCTCAATCCCGTTCGCATTACAGGTATTCGCATTACCGCTATTGACGATAATCGCTTGCGCGTAACCGTTTGCGACGTTCTTTTTTGTCACGAGAATGGGTGCGCCTTTTACGAGATTGGTCGTATAAACGCACGCAGTCGCACATTCTTTTTCCGCCACGATTAACGCAAAGTCTTTCTTCGTCTTATTTTTACGTATTCCGCAATGTACGCCGTTTGCTTTAAACCCTTTCGGCGCGCATACACCGCCTTGTATAAGTTGTATCTTCATTCTTTTATCCTTCTTACTCTAAATAAGCGTCTTCGTCAAACCCCAACGCAATGTTCATATTTTGCACCGCCGCGCCCGACGCGCCTTTACCAAGATTATCAAATCTTGAACAAAGCAAAATTTGCTCGTCGTTTCCGCCTACGTAAATTTGCATTTTATTCGTACCTGAAAAGGTATTCGCCGATAAAAACTTTTCTTCGTTTTCCGCCACCGAAATAAACTTTGCTTGAGCGTAAAAATCTTTGAAAAATTCTTTTAATTTCTCTACCGATTCGCCTCTTTTCATTAGACTCGTATAAAGCGGAACGGTTACGCACATTCCGCTATAAAAATCAGATACGATGGGATTAAATATGGGCGAATGAGCAAGCTTGCACACTTTGGTCATTTCGGGCAAATGTTTATGTTTTAAAGTTAAACCGTATTGGCGAGGCGAATCCAATTCAATCGCTCTATCGTCGGCTTCATACTCGGCAATCATCTTTTTACCGCCACCAGAATAGCCCGTAATCGAATGTGCTACGAACGGATAATCCGCTCCGACCAATCCATTGTTAACGAGCGGATAAACCAAAGAAACGAACCCGCTTGCGTGACAGCCGGGATTTGCAATTCTTTTACTCGTCGCAACGTCTTCGCGGTATTTTTTAGAAAGTTCGGGAAAACCGTAAGCCCAACCGTCCGCGGTACGGTGCGCCGTGGACGCGTCAATAATTTTTGTTTCAGGATTGTCGCAAAGGGAAACCGACTCACGCGCCGCCTCGTCGGGCAAACACAAAAACACCACGTCCGATTCATTAATACAATCCCTACGAGCGGAAATATCTTTACGTTTTTCGTCGGAAAGCGTAATCAAAGAAATATCCTTTCTTTTAGACAAACGTTCGTAAATTTGCAAACCCGTCGTGCCTTCCTTACCGTCGATAAATACTTTTTTCATTCTATACCTTAAATTTGCACCAAATATACAGTCGTTCGGGCGCAAAAATCTTGCGCCCGAATGATTTTAATTTTTTCTTCGAGATTATTTAAGTTTTTTCTCTTCCAATAACGCCTTAACTTTAATAGGCAAACCGAAAAGATTGATAAACCCTTCCGCGTCGTTTTGACGATACGCACCGCCGTCGTCGTCGAAAGTCGCGATAGTTTCGCTATAAAGCGAATACGGCGAAGTAACGCCAGCGTTAAATACGTTACCCTTATAAATCTTAAGCTTTACGTCGCCGGTAACCGTTTTTTGCGTTTCGTTCACGAACGCGGTCAACGCTTCTCTCAACGGGGTAAACCATTGACCATCATAAACCATTTCACCGAACTTAATCGCAAGCATTTGTTTATAGTGCATCGTTGCTTTATCCAAACAAATGGATTCAAGAATTTCGTGCGCGGTATAAAGAATCGTACCGCCGGGCGTTTCGTACACACCACGCGACTTCATACCAACCAAACGATTTTCTACCATATCGCAAAGACCTACGCCGTTTGCTCCACCGATTTTGTTAAGTTTATCAATAAGCGCAACGCTATCCATTTCAACGCCGTCAATTGCGGTAGGAACACCTTTTTCAAAATGAATCGTAACGTAAGACGCCTTATCGGGCGCAGCCCAAGGCGATACGCCGAGCTCGCAAATTTTATCGTAATCGGGTTCGTTCGCAGGGTCTTCAAGGTCAAGACCTTCGTGCGATAAATGCCAAAGGTTTTTGTCTTTCGAATAATTCGTTTCACGCGTAATCTTTAAAGGAATATTATGTTTTTCCGCGTATTCAATTTCTTCTTCACGGCTCTTAATATCCCAAATACGCCAAGGCGCGATAATCTTCATTTCAGGCGCAAACGCTTTAATCGTAAGTTCGAAACGAACTTGGTCGTTTCCCTTACCCGTACAGCCGTGACAAATAGCGTCAGCACCTTCTTTCTTCGCAATTTCTACGATACGTTTTGCAATAACGGGACGAGCGAACGACGTGCCGAGCAAATATTTATTTTCATAAAGCGCACCAGCTTGCATCGTCGGATAAATATAATCTTCGATAAATTCTTTCTTAAGATCTAAAACGTAAAGCTTAGACGCGCCCGTCTTAATCGCTTTTTCTTCTAAACCTTCAAGTTCGGACTCCTGTCCAACGTCCGCAGATACGGCAATAACTTCAGGATTCCCGTAATTTTCTTTCAACCAAGGAATAATAATCGACGTATCCAACCCACCCGAATAAGCAAGTACGATTTTTTTAACGGTTTCTTTCTTTTCCATAATTTTACCTCTATATGTATAAATTAATTTCGACTTTTAAAAAGCCGTCGTTATAGTACGAAAGCCATTATACGCCCCAAAACTTCTTTCGTCAAGCGTTTTACTACCACTTTTTTTAATTTTTATAAAATATTTTTCGTTTTATACGCTATTTTATGCAATTTAAACATTTAACCGCGAATAAATGTATATTTTTATAATTTTATTCGATTTTCAAAAGAAAACTTTGTTAAAACGACGGTTTCGTTAAATTGATTAACTCCGCAAACGGTATATTCGTCGTCCGCCGTTTCCTTACGATAAAAACGCAATTCGTCCCCTTCTTTACATTGCTTGCAATAAGAAATTTGAAAACGTTTCAACGTCTTTTTTTTCAATTCGGCAACGGAGAAGCAATTCAAACAATAATCCGCGTACCGAGTATTATTCACGTGTAAATTATGGTCGTATTCGGAATTAGCCACCGTCATAGAATAACGCAATTCTCCGTCGTTTAAGCCGAACGCAGTTATTTTCCAATTCTTAAAATCTAAAGCTCTATCGGTATTATAAGTTGAATAATCTTGCCCGAAAATTTCTTTGGCTTGCAGAATTTTTCCGCTATTCAAATCAAGCAGACACCAACGCGAAGTTGCACTACAAAGCTTCCTTTTTCTATCTTTCGACCAAATTTCGTATTCTCTACCAAAAGCCACGTAAGACGGCGGTAAAGGCCACGTTTTAAACGCCACTTTATCCCCTTGCATAATTGGTTCGTAAAATTCGCAACATATCCCAGAGAGCACGAACGAAATCCCTCTCGGCTTCAATGACTGATAACCAAATCCCAATTCGTCGGCGCTCGAACCTGCGACTTCTTCAAAACAAGCAAGTACGGACGAAAGCTTTATTTCGTCTTTAAAATCCGTTTCGCAATATTTAATTTCAAATTCTTTAACGTGCTCGTATTTTTGCATATCCGAGTTATTATACAACCTTTCTTTAAAAATGTCAACTCGAAACTTTAATTATATTCATTTTTTTATAAAAAAATGCCATTTTTTTTCATTTTTCTTTAAAATAATTATTATAGAACATTGACTTTTTTCTTTATTTGTGATATAATACTTATAAAAAGGCGTGATGTAGTAGTTACGATTAAAGTTCTTTATAAATAAAGAACTTTGCTATTTACATTTACCACTGATTATGTTTGACAAAGTACTTTGTTAGACGTAAATATACGATTAGGAGAAGGCTATGGACGACACTAAAAACTTCGATGAGACCATTACCGGCGGAGGCGACGAGCAAGGTATGCAAATCAGCGCGGATTTAATTCGCGGACATATCAACACTATCATTTTGCGTTGTTTATACGACGAAGATAAATACGGTTACGATATTATCAATGAAATTGAAAAGAAAAGCGGTGGTTTGTACGTAATGAAACAACCCACGTTGTATAGCGCGCTCAAACGTTTGGAATCGCTCGAACTTGTCGATTCTTATTACGGCGACTACTCCAACGGCGGACAACGCAAATATTTTCGTTTAACCGAAAAAGGACGCAAAGCCATCGAACAAGATTTATCCGAATGGGAATACTCTCGCACTATTATCGACAGCTTAATCTCCGACGGCGACGCGCATTATGATTTTTCTTTCATTACGAAAAAGCAAAATGAATTAGTCGAACTTAAAAAATCCTTAGAGCTTCGCGAATCGGCGCTTGAAGAGCAAAAAACCGCGCTCAATAATTATAAAAACGAACTTCAACGCGAACGTTCGTTGCTTTCGGTACAAAGTGCGAATTTAAACGAGCAACGCTCGGACGTAAACGAATACAAAGCGCAAATTTCCGCGCAAAAAGAAATCATCGAACAAAAGGAAAACGAGCTTTCTTCTTTACAAATCTCCATTGAAGAAAAAGAACAAATTTTAAGCAATAAAATCGCCCTTCTCGACCAAAAAGAGGCGGATTTAACGGAATCCAAGCTCGTAATCGAAGCGTTGCGCGCCGAAATCTTAAACAAGAACAACGAAATTAACCGTTTGCAATCCGCCATTCAAAACATTGACGGCGATTTAACGGATAAAAACGAAAAATTCGTACTTCTTAGCGAAGAAAAGAACAACCTTGAAACCGTTTTACAAGAAAAAGTAAACGAAATACTTTCCTTACAAGCCGAACTCGACGCGTTAAAGACGGAAAACGACGAACAGTTAAGCGAAGAGCTTTCCCGTCTTAAAGAATTTAAAGAAGAATTACGCGTAAAGGAAGAACAATTAAACGAAAGAGAAACGGAACTTTTACTCAACCGTGAAAGCATCGACGAAAAAACCATTCTTCTTAACGAAAGAGAAATTTCAATTAACGAGAAAGAAACTTCCCTTTTAGAAAAGGAAAACAAACTCAACGAAAAAATAGAAAATTTGAATACGCGCGAAGAAGAAATTAAAGCGAAAGAATTTGAAATTGAAACAAAGAACGCGCAATCCGTACAAACGTATTCCTATTTTCAAGAAAAACGAGCCGTTTTAGAAAAGCAAATCGAAGAATTAAATCAACGCGAAACGGAACTTATCGAAAAAGAACTTACTCTTGATTCCAAGAAATTAGAGCTTGAAGAAAAAGCCTCGGCTTTACAACTCCAAACGGAAAACTTCGAAGAAACAAAATTACAAAACGAACAAAAATCGCAAGAACTTCTTGAAAACACGGAAAAATTTTTAAACGCTCGCGCGGAATTCGACGAAGAAAAACGCGCGTTTGAAGAACGACAAATAGAATTCGACAAAAAGAATCTTGAACTTTCCGAAAAGGAACATTTAATTCAAGAAAAGTTACGCGAAGTAGAAGAAAAATCAACGCAATCAAGCGAAGAATCGGTTGAAGTAGAACGTTTACGCGTTGAATATTTGGAAAAGCATTTTGCTTTAAACAACGAAAACGCTCGCTTACAAGAAGAAATTCAAGCCTTTAAACAACGCGAACAAGAACTTGAGCAACGCCAAGAACTCTACAACGAACAACAAATGGAGTTTATGACAAAGAAGACGACGCTTGCCACTCAACAATTCGATTTCGCCGATCAACTTTCGTCTTATAACGCGCAATTAAAGAAATTCAGCGAAGACAGAGAAGAATTCGAACAAGAACAAACCGCCGTTCGCGAAGAACGCAGACTTCTTGAAGACAAACTTCACGACCTTCAACGTAACGAAGAAGAATTTGAACAAAAAACGCAAGCTTTTGAAAAGGAAAAATCGGAATTCGAAGCTTTGCGCGTAAATATTGAAAAAGAACAAAACCAAACGGCGTTCAATCTTCACGCAAGAGCCGAAGAACTCGAACGCAAAGAATCAGAACTTCAACGTCGCGAAATCACGATAGTTGCGCGCGAAGAAGCGTTTAACGCGGCAAGACGCGAATTCGGCTTAAAAGGAACTTACACTCCTTCTACACTTCCGTCACCGTCCGCTTATCAATCGATACCGCCGATGCCCCCCGTTCAACCGATAATCGAGCCCAACGCGCAAGAACAACAAAAAGGATTATTCGATGATATGCGCAACCGTGCAAACGGAGAAGGAATTCGATTAAAAACGGCAGGTACGATGCAAAATAACGCCGTTGCGCAACGTGAGAGCGTTATTAGACGAGAAAGCAATTCCGCATTCTTTAATAAGGGCTTTACCCTTTTCAAATCGGCTATGGTAATCTTTGCATTTATACTTGCGGAAACGTTAGCAGTATTCTTCTTACGCGATACAATCGGCGTTTCAGCCCTTTATCCCGTAATACCGTTCGGATTGGGATTTATATTCTTTATTGTTTGCGCTATCCTTTACGCCTGCGGTTATCGCTCCCAAGAACGCAAAACCAAAAACGCGCCGTATTTGATTACTTCAGTCATTATTTTTGTAATCACGGTAATCGCAACGTCAATGGTTGCTATTTACTTTAAAGCAAATTTAACCGACGCAAAAGAACTTTTGAAATTCATCGTATTACCCGTCGTATTCCTTTTGAATATCATTCTCTTTGCGATTTTCTATCGCTTATTCTCTCGTAACACGACGAACGATAAATAACATCAAATAGCAAACTCCCTGCTTTCAAGCATTTGAAAACAGGGAGTTTTTGTTTCTCGTGAAACAATCTTTAATTTTTATAACGCTTTTTTACCGTTATTTTTCAAGTGGTAACACGTCGCGGTGTTCAACCGGCGTTGAGAAAACGATTTGCGTTTTCGTCTTTCCAAAATGCTGAAGTTCACCGATGAAATGGTCTAATTCGTCCGTCGAAGTAAATAACACTTCCAAAAGCATCGAGTATTCGCCTGTAACGCAGTTACACTCCACGACGTTCGGACAAGACCGAACGTACGGATAAAACTCTTGTTTTTGGATTGGTTCGACTTCCAAATTGATAAACGCTTTAATCTTAAATCCGAAAGATTGTGAATTTATCTTTGTAAAATAGCCTTTAATATACCCGTTTTCTTCAAGTTTTTCAATCCGCGCAGAAACGGCAGTCGAAGACAAAAAAGTTTTTTCCGCGATATTTTTCAAAGACATTCGCGCATTCTCTTTTAATAGAGATAAAATTTGCAAATCCGTTTCGTCAAGCGTTTGAATGACGTGCGTATCCGTTTTTCTCATTTGTAACTCCTTTTTAGCCTAAAGCCATATCTAAAACCATCATAATCGCAAAACCAAGCATTACGCCAATCGTTGCGATATTGCTGTGTTCTCCGTCTTGCGATTCGGGAATAAGTTCCTCCACAACAACGTAAATCATCGCACCAGCCGCAAAAGACAATAAATACCCTAAAATCGGTGTAATCAACGACGAAAACGCAATCGTAACCAAGGCGGCAATCGGCTCTACTATTCCTGATGCCGTCCCAAAAAGAAAGGACTGCATTTTAGTTTTTCCCTCTGATTTTAAAGGCAAAGAAATGATAGACCCTTCAGGGAAATTTTGCAAAGCAATACCAATCGAAAGCGACAGCGCGGCCGCAAGCGTCATTTCCGCGCCCGTCGCCAATAACCCGGCAAACACCGCGCCAACCGCCATACCTTCGGGTACGTTATGCAACGTAACCGACATAAAGAGTAAGTTAGATTTTTTCAAATTTGACGAACAACCTTCCGGCTTATCACAAGCAACGTGTTGATGAGGCACAAAAGTATCGAGCGCAAGCAAAAACAACATCCCTGCCACAAACCCAACGACGGGTGGCAACCATTCGGGTTGACCGTTTTTTATCGCAAGTTCCGCTGCAGGTAAAATCAACGACCAAATTGACGCCGCAATCATAACCCCTGCAGCAAAACCGAATAAAAATTTTCGAAGTTTTGGATTTATTTCATTTTTGAACAGGAATACGGTTGCCGCGCCGAGCGTAGTACCGATAAACGGCAAAAGCACGCCGAGCGTAACAATTCCAAACATTTTAACCTCCGTAAAAAAGAGCAAGTAGCCCCTTACTATTATTATAGCCGAATAAAAAGAAATTGTCAATCATCATAAAAATTTTTTACTTAAATCTCGTAATTTTTCTTAAAAATCAATTAAATAAGTTGACGAATTTCCATTTATTTGTTATAATAGCAAAGCAAGTTTACGAAAAGTTAATTTTGCAAAAGCAATCTTAATTTAACAATTCGGAGGCGTAGCTCAGTTGGTTAGAGCGCTACCTTGACATGGTAGAGGTCGGAGGTTCGCGCGAGCAACACTTTAGCGTTGCGACACTTTGACGATTTATCGTCAAGCCGCTCTCGCGTCCACCAATTTCTTTAATTTAATAATTCGGAGGCGTAGCTCAGTTGGTTAGAGCGCTACCTTGACATGGTAGAGGTCGGAGGTTCGCGCGAGCAACGCTTTAGCGTTGCGACACTTTGACGATTTATCGTCAAGCCGCTCTCGCGTCCACCAATTTTTTAATTTAATAATTCGGAGGCGTAGCTCAGTTGGTTAGAGCGCTACCTTGACATGGTAGAGGTCGGAGGTTCGAGCCCTCTCGCGTCCACCAAAAGTAAAAAACACCCATCGCGGTGTTTTTTCTTTTGCGTTGCGCGAGAGATACGAAGAAACTCCGCTTTAACGGAGATTCGTACTAGGAGCGAGAACAATACAATCTACTTTTTCTCAATATTTATCGAGCGACGACGTTTTGGCTTTGCCAAGCCCTGCGTCCACCAAAAGTAAAAAACACCCGTCAGGGTGTTTTTTTTATTTATTCCCACTTTCCGCCTCAAATCTATTGTAAAAATCCTAAAATTATGTTATACTAATAGAGCAACACAGTTTAATATTTTCCAGTACAGGCATACTATTGGCAAAAGCGTATGCCCTATATTCCTGTACTGTGAGAAAGGAACTGTGTTGCAACTGTGGGTAACGTTTTTCGACGCGTTATCTTTGTGTAACGCGTTTTTTTAATTCTCGCGAAATTTACAAGTTATCCTATAACAAAATACAAGGAGAAGTATGCAATGAATTTATTCAAAAAACAAGTAAAATTTGTATCCGCTATTTGTCCTGAATGTAAAGGACATTTAGAGCTTGACGCAAATTTAGAAACCGCTTTTTGTCAATATTGCGGAGCACAATGCATTGTAGAAAATGCCCCTAAAAAACAAATGAAACACGGCAAGTTAGAAACTGTATTAGATTTTTTCGAACGCCAGCAAGCCTTACGCCGACAAGATAAGCAAGAACGCCAAAGACGAATTGATGAAGAAGAAAGAAAAAGAATAGAGCATTTAAAAAAATTTTGGTGGATATATAGTCTAATTTTCATCTTTACTCTTGGGTTTTTAATGATATTATCACTTTTATAAATTAAAAATTTAATTATTAGGAGTAATACCATGAAAAAAAACGAAATCATCCAAACTATAACCAATCTTGAAATTCAACCATACATTCCTAAAAGCGAAAACGATTTAGCGAATTATCAAAAATTTCCACTTGCTGAAATAGGAACTTTAGGATTAACTTTCGACCCTATTATGAAAACACTACAAAAAATCACCAATAGCGATGTCGGGGAAAAATTATATCGTATAGCCAATAAACCGCTTGGCACACATTTAGCAAAAGTACAAGGAGAAAATGGTAAGTTTATTGGCGCGCTTGTCAAAGACGGAACAGGCGTTATAGGTCAAGCAAGATTTGTAGAAGCTACAGGGAAACCCGCACTTCCGCCTATCAACCCTGCGTTGCTCAGCATGGCATTAGTTTTAATAACTGTAAACAAAAAATTAGATAGTGTTTTTGAAACAGGACAACAAATTCTTGCTTTTCTTGAAGAAAAGGAAAAAGCAAAGCTAGAAGGCAATCTTGAAATACTATCCGACATATTTAACAATTATAAGTTTAATCTAGAAAATCAGTTGTATAAAACAAATAAACACGTACAAGTACAATCAGTTAAAGCAGATGCAGAACAAAGCATAAAATTATATCGTTCCCAAATCGAAAAAGAAATTAATAAGAAAACATTTATTCATAGCGACCACGCTGTTAAAGGAAAAATAGCGCAAATAGAAAAATTTTATAGAAATTACCAACTTGCTTTGTACATATATTCTTTTGCTTATTTTCTTGAAGTAATGTTATTCGAAAATTTTGAAAAAAGATATTTAGAAAGTATTACTAAAACAATAGAAAAACACTGTGAAGAATACCAAACTTTATATCAATCATCTTATAGAATGATTAAAGAATACTCAAAAACTTCTATGCAAACTTACGCCGTAAAAGCCCTTTCTGGTATAAGTAAAAGCACAGGGAAAGTCCTTTCTAAAACTCCAATTATTAACAAAACTCAATTAGACGAAAACTTAATTACGGCAGGAAAAAATTTAGAAAACACAGGAGAAGAACGCACAAATGTCGTAATGAATAATTTACTTTCAGGCGATACTGATTTTATAAATCCTTTTATGGATAATATCCGAATCGTTAATTTCTTACAAAATGAACCACTTGAACTATTGGTTGATAAAGAAATGCTATATATTAAAAACTCTTAATTTATAAAATAAAAAACACCCAAACGGGTGTTTTTTATTTTACATTTTTTCCTTTGTCAAATCTCCATTTCCTTTTAACCGATAAACGTTACCGCCAGAAGAAAGCGTACCGACGATTTCTCCATCTTCTATTATAATCGCCGAATCGTCCTCTATTCCGTAAGCGCTTGAAAAGTTTTCCGCTACGATTTTATCAAAATCTTCAATACGCTGATTGTAATGCGGAGATACTACCCCGTCCAACCAACCAAGCCCTTTAAACATAGCGTATTTTTCGCCATCGTCCGTCTTTAAGGAATCGGTATAAATATCTGAAAACCAACAAATTGCGCCGGCGGAAAGACCTGCGATAATCACTCCGCGTTCATAAGCGTCTTTAATTAAATTAAGAAGCCCGCTTTCTTTCCAGCTCTCAATCATAAAAATCGTATCGCCACCGCCGACGTAAATCACGTCGGCTTTTTCAAATTTAGCACGCATACGCTCCATATCAACTTCTTTAAAGACCGTCAATGCAACGTCCGTTTTTATATCGAAAACGCCCGTATAAACTTTATGAAAAGTATTATAATACGGCATAAAATCGTGGCTGGCCGTCGGTATAAAGAGTGCGTTTGCCCTTTTATCGCCTGCGCGTTCTTTTGCTAAATTCGCGATATATTCGTCAATTTTAAGCGTAGTTCTTTCGCGGAGTTCTCCTCCGCCGATTGCAATTATCCGTTTCATTTTTATTTCGTACCGAAAAGTCTATCGCCAGCATCGCCAAGTCCAGGCAAAATGTAGCAATTTTCGTTTAAGCAACGGTCAACCGCCGCAACGTACAAATCAACGTCGGGGTGAATTTCCATAAATTTACGAATACCTTCGGGCGCACTTACGATACAACACATTTTAATCTTGGTTATACCGCGTTTTTTAATCATCGTTACCGCGTCCGCCGCGCTACCGCCCGTCGCAAGCATCGGATCAACGACGAGAAGAGTTCTTTGTTCCGCGTCAGCAGGGAGCTTGCAATAATATTCTACGGGTTCGTGCGTATCGTGGTCGCGATACAAACCAATATGACCAACTTTTGCGTTCGGGATTAATTTTTGAACGCCCGAAACCATACCGAGCCCTGCGCGCAAAATAGGTACGATACCCACCGCTCTGCCTGAAACCATTTTGCAATCGGCAATTTCAAGCGGAGAATCTACTTTTACGTCTTCCAAAGGCAAATCTTTCGTTGCTTCATAAGTTAACAACATTGCGATTTCTTCCGCAAGCTCCATAAATTGTTTGGTTGTCGTTTTGCTATCTCTCAAAAGCGCAAGCTTATGTTCAACAAGCGGATGTTGAACGTGATGAAAACGGGGATTCTCATAGAATTCGTGCTTTACCATAATTTTTCTCCTTATCCTTAGTTTATTTTGAGCATTATTTATAATATTTTTCTTCAATTGCCTTGATCTTAGCGATACGACGGTCGTGTCTTTCTCCACCTTCGTATTCACAAGTTAAAAACGCCGTAACGATTTCTTGCATCAAGCCTTCTCCTACGACCTTTTCACCAAAAGCAATCATATTCGCGTCGTTGTGATAACGGGTATATTTCGCGCAATATACGTCGTGACAATGCGCGCATCTAATCCCCGGAACTTTGTTCGCTACAATAGAAACGCCAATACCAGACGAACATACGACGATACCGCGTTCACATTCCCCACTCGCTACGCTTTCCGCCGCTTTTAAAGCAAAATCGGGATAGTCGCAAGAATCTTTGGTATAAGTTCCAAAATCAATAACTTCGTGTCCGCATTTTTCAACGAACGCAATGACGGCGTTTTTCAAATTCAACGCGCCGTGGTCGCAAGCAACAGCAATTTTCATAATTATAACTCCTTTTTATTGCTATTTATTTTTATATATTTTCCCCGTTCGGGTCATTTATCTTTTTTGGTCTTCCGCGCTTTTTTGGTTGCGTTCCCGTTGCACTTTTCGTATTTTCGGGATTTTTACGCGGTCTTCCGCGCTTTTTAGCAATCGGCTTTTCTTCTTCAACGGACTTTTTCGGTTTTTCAGTTTCAACTTTGCGTTCGGTCACGAGCTTTAACCCAAGACAAACTTTATCAAGCCCTGTGCAAATCTTCTCAAACACGACGCCGTAATAGTCTAAATCTCTACCGAACGGGTCGGGAATCTCGTAGCCAACCAACGTATAAAAGGAATGAATTTTATCACAATTTTTTCCACCGAATAACCGCGTTTGTCTTTCAATTAACGCCAAACGGTGTCTTTCCGTCATACAAACGATTGCGTAAGCGTTATCGAGTATCTCGTCCGTTAATTGCGTGGAATGAAAGTTTTCTAAAGACAAACCGTTTTGCGCAAGCGTAATCGCGGAGTACGGATTTAACCCGTCCCCTTTCACAACGGAAAGCCCTGCGGAAAAAACTTCAACGCTAGACAATCTTAACCGTTTCATCTCCGAGCGAAACAACGCTTCCGCCATCGGCGAACGACAAGTATTTCCCGTACAAACGAATACAATTTTCTTCGTTTCTTCCTTCATCTTAACTCCTACTCGTCTTTTCCTATATCGACAGAAAGACAAGCTTTTTTCAGTCTGTTCATTACGCCGACCATTACGCCGTCTTGCTTTTTAGGTTCAACCGCTACTAAAACGTCTGCAACTTCTTCCGCTTTACGGAGTAAGCCGTATAAATTCGACGCCATTTCCGCTTCACTTTTTCCTAAACTCAATAGAACGACGGGAAGAGTTTCAAACTCTTTAACAACGTTTTCTTCGCAAAGCAAAGCAACTTTATCCGCGCCGTTTTTCTTTTGCTCTAAAACTTTTTCTTTGGCTAAATCTATCTCGTTAGAACCAAATAAGTACGTTTTACATCTTGGCGAATAATGTTTATACATCATTCCGGGGCTTTTTGCTTTATCGCCCTTTTTAAGTGTAGGCGCGTAAACTTCACAAGCTCCGCATACCGATTCTATCATTTCTTTCGTGATGAGACCGGGACGTAAAATCACGGGAACTTCGCCCGTTACGTCGCACACCGTACTTTCAATTCCGCCTATCGAATTTCCACCGTCTAAAATCAAAGGAATTTTACCGTTGAAATCATCGAAAACGTGTTTTGCGGAAGTTGGAGAAACGTGCTTGGAAATATTCGCGCTCGGCGCAACGATAGGTACGTCTACCGCCCTTAAAAACGCCTGCGCGCCTGCATGCGACGGCACTCTTACGGCAAGCGTATTCAATCCGCACGAAACGAAAGAACTGACCTTATTCGTCGCGGGATAAACGAGCGTAAGCGGACCGGGCAAAAAAGCGTCACGAAGTTTTTTCGCATACGGTGGGTCGTAATCGATGATTTTCATCAAATCGTAATCGGAATGAATATGTGCGATTAACGGATTATCGTTCGGACGACCTTTGACTTCAAAAATCTTCTTAACCGCCACGTCGTCAAACGCGTTACCGCCAAGCCCGTAAACCGTTTCCGTTGGAATTGCGACTACTCCACTTGAAAAGATAATCTTTTTCGCTTCTTCCAAGCTTTCAGTTGTAATTTGCTTAATATGAGTTATCATAAAATTAATCAAAAGGAAGTTCGTCGTCAAGCTGTTTCAAATCCCCTGCGCGCATAGGCGGTTCGGGAGGCGTATAATCGTCGTCTGGAGCGACGTATTCTTCGTCATAGTCCTCGTAAACGGGTTCAGGGGGAGCATATTGCGGTGGTTCTTCGTCGCGATTTTGTTCGTCAACGTCCACGAATTTCGTACATTCGCCGATAAATTTAAGCGAAACTCTACCCTGTTCGCCCCCTCTGTGCTTCGCAAGGATTAATTCCGCCGCGCCTCGAACGACGGCGCCCGACTCTAATTCTTCTTTGGACGCTATCGCCTCGGGACGAGAAATGAACATAACGATATCCGCGTCTTGCTCGATTGCGCCCGATTCACGAAGGTCGGAAAGTTGCGGTTCTTTCGATTGAATACGACGGAGCTGAGAAAGTGCGATAACTGGCACGCCTAATTCTTTCGCCATAATCTTCAAATCACGAGTAATAGACGCAATTTCTTGTTGTCTATTTTCCGCGCCAGCCATCTTCGAATCCCCACTTGACATAAGCTGGATATAGTCTATCATAATCATATCAAGTTGACCTGCGGTCGTTTTTAAACGACGGCATTTAGACAAAATTTCCGCCGGCGTAACCCGAGAAGAATCGTCGATATAAATCCGACTTTTCTTTAACTGGTCGCTCGCAAGCATCAATTTCTTCCATTCTTTCGCGTCAAGTTTACCGTCCAACGCCTTTTGCATGCTCACGTTTGCATACGAACAAATAAGTCTTTGGACGATTTCACTTCTCGGCATTTCGAGCGAGAATACCGCGCAAGTTTTGCCTGCTCTTAACGACGCGTGTTCGACAAGGTTCATCGCAAGCGACGTTTTACCCATACCAGGACGAGCCGCAAGTACGATTAACGCGCCCGGCTGAAGGCCGTGCGTCATTTTATCCAAACGCTTGTAACCGGTAGGAATACCGCGGAAAGAATTAGGGTCTGCTTGCAAGCGTTCAAATTTTTCAAGCACGGTTGCAATAATATCTTCCCCTTCATTCAACCCCAAAAGAGCGGAACGTTCGGTTTGTTGGGAAATATCGTAAATCGCTTTTTCCGCAAACGCAATCGAAGCTTGTCCATCGGACGAACCCAACGAAGTTTCGATAATCTTTCTCGACGCGCGGATAAGTTTACGATTTACGCTATCGCGTTGAATAATATCGTAATACGATTTATAATTCGCGGCAGACGGCGTAATTTGCGCCAATTCCGTTAAATACGCAATTCCGCCCGCCTTTTCTAAATTCGCCTCGCTATCGAGTTGGTCTGCTACGGTTACAAGGTCTATCGGTTTTCTTGATGAAAAAACTCTTTGCATCGCAAGCAAAATAAATTTGTGCGAATCTTGATAAAAATCGTTTTCCGTGAGTTTTTCCACCAATTCAGACGCAATTTCGTTGTCGATTAAAAAACAACCTAATAACGCCATTTCGGCATCGCGGTTATAGGGCATCGTGTTCGTTTCAGTCGCCATAAAATTTCCTTCTTACGCTAAATTTAATATAACTTTTATTATTAAAGGAGTTTTTCAAACTCGGACAAAGTATCGGCAAACTCTTTCATCGCCGTTTCAAAAGGCGCTTTCGTCGTTAAATCAACGCCTGCTTTTTTCAAGATGGATACGGGGTCGGTACTGCCACCACCGCTCAAGAATTCAAAATAGTCCTTTACTGCAGGTTCGCCTTCCGTTAAAATACGTTTTACGATAGAAATAGCGGAAATAATACCCGTTGCGTATTTGTAGACGTAGAAAGAACGATAGAAATGAGGAATTCTTGCCCATTCGTAAGAAATTTCTTTGTCGTGCTCAATCCCGTCACCGTAATATTGTTTATTAAGTTCGTAATACGCTTCGCATAAATTTTCTTTGGTGAGCGGTTCGCCGTTTTCCGCTTTCGCATGCGCGATTTGTTCAAACTCTGCGAATTGCGTTTGACGAAACAAGGTTGCGCGAATCATATCCATATAATAGTTCAACACGTACTTCTTAAGATTTTTATCTTCCGTATTCGCGTACAAATATTTCATCAAAAGAACTTCGTTGACGGTACTTGCAATCTCCGCAAGGAATATCGTATATTGCGATTTTGAATACGGTTGACCTTTATTAGACATATACGTATGAATGGAATGCCCCATTTCGTGCGCTACCGTGAATATATCGTTCGTCGTTTCTTGATAATTGAGCAATACGTAAGGATGCGTATCATAAACGCCCGTAGAATAAGCGCCGCTACGCTTACCTTCGTTTTCACAAACGTCAATCCAACGTTCGTTTTTACCGCGACGAAGCAAGTTTTGATATTCTTCTCCTAAAGGCGCAAGTCCTTTGATAATTAATTCGTACGCCTCTTCGTAGGGAAGTTTTATATCCGTATTCTCAACGAGTGGCGCGTAAATATCGTACATATGTTGAGTTTCATAGCCAAGAATTTGTTTACGCAAAGAAATATAACGATGAACGTTAGGCAACGCGTTATGCACTGCGTCAATCAAGTTATTATAAACGACAGGTGAAACGTCTTCGCCGTCAAGCGCTTTTTCTAAACAACTGTTATATTTTCTAACCGTTTTATAGAAAATATCTTTTTTAACGTTTCCGTAATACGTTTGCGTTATTGCGTCGATTAATTTAATATACGCTCCATAATATTTTTTAAACCAACTTTCTCTTTCTTCCCTATTCGTGGAATGCAATACCAAACCGTACAAACCGTGACTCATTTGCACTTCTTTTCCGTCAATCGTATCTTTGGGCAAATTCAAATTCGCGTTATCGAGCATCGAAAACGTCGTATGGAAACCACCCATAACGTCGGATGCAAGCGCAAGTAATTTTTCTTCGCTTTCGCTCAAAACGTGCGCTTTTGCTTTTACCAAACGCGAAAGTCGGTAATCGTAATTTTTAAAATCAGGGTCGGCGATATATCCGTTTAATTTTTCTTCGGGCAACGCCGTCAATTCGGGGTCAACGAACGCCATTTCCGCCGAAGTATTCGCCACAAAACTGCCCATTTTCGCAAGATACGAATTGTATTTCGAAATTCTTACGTCTTCGTCGTGACGCATTGCCGCATAACCATATAATTTCTCCAAACGACGGGAAAAATCTTCTTCCATTTTGAAAAATGAAAGCAATACGGACTTTTCGCCAAGTTTGCCTTGAAACTTCGAATAGTCGTAATTCCCATATTCTTTTTCAACTGCTTCAAACTCTTTATCCCACGCTTCGTCGTTTTCAAAAAAATCCGAAAGGTCCCATTTTAAGCTTTCGGGAATATCTTTTCTTTCCATAATAACACCTTTTCCTTTAATTTTCAATTTTTGCTTTCTTATTAAATTTCTTCTTTAATTTCCATAACGCCACGCGCAAGAATTTCATATTGGATAATGAAATTCCCCTGCGTAATATACCGTACTAAATCACCACGATTAAAATCAGGCAAATCTTTTTCGGAATCGATATACGCGACTCTTTTCATCCATTCTTGTTTCTTCTTATTCCAAATCATAAAAACACAAGCTATAACGTCCACGTAATCTTTATTTAAATCGCATTTTTCAAAACAAACGAAATAGTTTTGTTCGTCGTTTTTTATCCCTTCAGACGCGTAATAAAGCATTTTATAATACTTTCGAATACGATAATATTTAATCCCCATAAACGGGAACGCAAACACGACGTATAAAACGGTCGCAACGTACGCTATCCATTCGGGCACCCAAAGCAACGGGTCGGCATAAGGCAAAGAACTTCTATAAATCAAGCACGCAACACCAATTAACGCATAGATAGCGGTAACCAAAAAGAACGCAAAAAGTACTTTTCTCTTTTGTTCGCAAATCGCGCTAAAATCTTCATCTGAATAAACCTTAATCATTTTTCGCTCCAAGATAACTCGTTAAACGCTTTGCTTATTTTGCAATAAAGAGTACGCCGAGCGTATTTCTACCGCAATGTCCCGTAATTACCGAACCTGCAACCGTTATGATTACTTCGTCGAAATCAAAAAGTTCTTTTACTTTCTTTTCCGCTAATTCGACGAGTTCGGGGTCCGCGCAAGAATGCGTTACGAAACAACGAGTTTTATCGTAATTATGATATTCGTTATGCAAATCTTCCACGTATTGAGAAATGCAACGAGTCATTGCTCCGCGATACTTTCTCTTAACGATAAGTTGACCGTCGTTCTCCGCAATCATCGGGTGAATTTTGAGCAAGTTTGCGCCGTACATTTCCATTTTAGAACAACGCCCACCTTTATAAAGATAGTCCAATCTATCGGGAATAAACGACGTGTTTACTTTCGAACGCAAGGCGTTTACCGTTTCATAAATTTCCATAGCGGATTTCCCTGCGTCACGAAGCTCACAAGCTTTCAAAACCAATAAACCTTGACCGGTAGAAAGAGCTTTCGAGTCAACGACAAACACTTTGCCGTTGAAATTTTCCGCCGCCTGCTTTGCTACGCTATGCGAAACGGAACTCTTATCTGAAATACTAAAATGGATAACTTGATTATCTCCGCCGTCAAGCATCTTTTCAAAAAACTCTTTGTAATCGTCAATACTTCTCGCGCTAGTTTTGGGTAAAATCTTTGTTCTTTCAACGAACGCAAAAATATCTTTGGGGTGAATATTAACGCCGTCAAAATAAGTTTGATCGTCCAAAACCACGCTTAACGGCATTGTTGCCACGCCCCATTTTTCAAGTTGCTCCCCAAGGTCGCAAGTACTATCCGAAGTAATACGAATTGCCATAAATATCTCCTTAAAACTTAATTTTCTTTTTTATTTTTATTTTAATATTTTATCGTTGCTTTTATTTTCGAAAAATTATGAAAAAACAAAACCCCGATTAAATCTTTTTTCTCTATTCCCCACGTCGGTACGACGCCGTACACGTCCGAACGTTTATATAATCTATCGCCTAAATGCGAACCGCCTAATTCTTTAAACCTACTATCCATACTATTTTGTCTATTATCGCCCAAGAAGAAGATTTCGCCTTTCCCTACGACGTATTCGTCAAAAGAATAATTCGCTTTACCCGTTTTGTAATACGCGTAATCTTCTATTAAAGGCTCTTTTTCATAAGCGTTCGAACCGGCGTAACATATATAGATATTGCCCTTTTCACATTTTACTTTATCTCCTTCAACCGCTATTAAACGCTTAATTAAAAAATCAGTCGAACCACATTCAGGATAGTCCCTAACGTCTAATATTATTACGTCACCCCGACGAAGTTCGTCGTTTTCGTCAACGTATTTCATTATTAAATTATCGCCGTTTTGAAACGTTTGTTGCATTGACCACCCGTCTACGACGATTCCACCGTAGTTTTGAACCCACCAAGTTCTAACTCCCATAAAAAGAGTCAAAACCGCCAATACGCAGACGATAAACCTATTATTTGAACGACGGGTTTTGAATTGAAAACGTTCTTCGTATAGCGAACTATCAATCAATTCTTTTTCTTCCATATTCCTTTTCCCTATTTTTAATCTTTACAACCAAATAATATTCGTAACCAACGTTTTCTTTTCGTCAACACTTTCAAAAGACAACGCTCTACCTTGCGAAAACGCCGTGAGCGAAACGCCGGTCTTTTCGTATTTAAAATCTTCCGCTTTCAAAACGATTCTTTTCCACTTTCCACCCTTTCCAACGGGCACTTCACAGCAATAAACCTGAAAATCACTACCGTCCGCAACGTCGATAGAAACGTTTAACGTTCCGCCTGTTTCGGAATAAGCGTCAAATTTTAAGAACACGTTCTCGTCAGGCAAGTATCTTGGCGAACTTATTTTATACGTCTTTATTCCACCGACCGAATAAACGCCGACTATATCGCCAAAGCCTTTTTCCTTCGTCGGCAAAGCCTCGGTTTCCAAGAAAATACCGCCGATTGAATATTCTTTATTATCCGCAACGCAAAACGCGTCCAACCCCGTACCGTCAAATAAAAGCTTGTTCTTTATCAAACGACTTTCTTGTTGATAAGAGATTTTTTTAGAAATAATTTTCGATGCTATTCTAAATCCGTTGAAATATTTCGCGTGCGCGTAAGCAAACGCGTTAACCCCGTAGCAATGTGGAGTAAGCTTATAAACGAATCGACCGTCTTTAACTTCTTTCCCCGTAACCTTACATATTTTTTGCCAATCACGGAAAACCGATTTCGTACCAACTTCCGCTTCCGCGTAATAGATAACCAAATCCGTCAAAATCGCTTCCTCGTCGCCTTCAACGATTATCTTGAGTTCCCCATCGCTTTCTTCCATTTCTATATTCAAAGGAGAAGGAATGAAAATTTCTTGTCCTTTTAAATGCTTAGTTAAAAATAAATCAATATCCCCCAACGTTTTCGGACCAATACAAGACCCACCGTCGCTAGAATAAGCAATTGCGCTATTATCCGACACACCGATTCTTGCGTAAGTATCGTAAGCGCGGTCGGGGTCGAAAAATCCGTCGCGCATTGCACAAAGCATCAATACGGGACATTTTACAAACGGCGCGTAGGAGTGAGAATCTATCCCCGCAATATAACGATGTTTATCCGCGCTCATATTCGTTTCCGCGTTATCCGAAAACTTGTTCGTCGCCCTATAACTCCGCCAACCAATCGCATTGACCGGCACCCCGCATTTCAAATCGGGAGAAAGCATTGCTTTCCAAGCAATCTCGCCCCCCACGCGAATTCCTACAATGCCGATGGAAGAAATATCCGAACGATTTTTCAAAAACTCAATAGAATACGTCGCTACGTAAAGCCATTCGAACCAACAAGAATTTTCCGCCTCTATATCCGTTAAATCGTCTAATCCCTGCGCTACATCGTAATTCGCATACTCCAATGATTTAGGATAAATCGTTCTCAACGTATTTTCCGTATCAGCTTCCATTTTTCCCGAATAATCGGGCGTTAATACCGCATACCCTTTATCTACGAAAAATTTTATTAATTCTAAGTCAATCGTTTTTCCTGCGTCTTGCAATAAAAGTACGGCAGGAAACGGTCCGTTCCCTTTTGGACGAGCGAAAGTCGCGTAAATCCGCACCGAACCGTCGTCTACTTTATGTCCGCTAAAAGTAACGTTTTCATAAATCCCGTTTTCGTGTTCGTATTCGCCCCAAGTGCTTTCGGAAAGCGGATTTGACATATCAAGTTTTTTCCATAAAGATACGGCGCTTACAATCATAAACTACTCCGTTTACTCCTAACAACTTTTTCTGTTTTTTACTTAAATGTAGCCTTTTTAAAAGCTCTCCATACGAATAACCGAACCGCGAGTTTCCGTCGCGCCGTTAACGATAAGTTTGCTTTCTATTCGCTGTTTGAGTTCTTCAACGTGGGAAATTAATCCAACCGTAAACGTTTTACTCAATTTCCCTAAAACGTCCATAACCGTTTCAACTAACTTCCCGTCCAACGTACCAAAACCTTCGTCCAGGAAGAAAAACTCCGCCGGTCGCATCGATTTTTGACAAATTGCCGACGATAACGCCAACGCTAACGATAAAGAAACTAAAAACGTTTCTCCCCCCGAAAGAGTTCTTACCGAACGGTATTCGCCGTTATTTAAATTATCTTTAACGTAAAACTCTCCGTTCGTATATTCGAGAAAGTACTTCCCGTTCGTTAACGTCGCCAAACGTACGCCTGCGTCTTTGCAAATATCCTGCAAATACTCCGTTGCAATGAAATCCATCAACGTCTTATCCGACCTTCGACCGCTTACGCACGCGCGCAGGCGTTCCCAAAGCTCGCTTTTTTTCTTTTGTTCTTTGTATTCTTTTTCGAGTTCAAGATATTTTTCGCGCGTTTCTTCTAATTTTTTAAGCTCAAGCTCCGCTTTCCCTATCTCGCTACTAAATCCCTTTTTCGCATCGTCTAATTCTCGTTTTTCGCTCTTTAAAGCATAAACGGTTTCTTCACTTGCTTTTTCAAACCGACTCGGCTTTGCTTCGCTTATTTGTTTGCTTAACGCAACGTACTGAGCAAAAAATTTATCGCAAGTTTCCCTTAAAAGGTTCTCGTCGCCTATCTTTGCAAGAGCCGTTTTAACGTCCAAAGCCGAATTAAACCCGTTTTCTTTTAATACTTTTTCCGTTACGAGCGACAAAGCCTGCCATTCTTTTAAAGCATTTTCTTTTAATACTTTCGCCGTTTCAATACTCGTCGTGGCAAGAGCAAATTTTTCTCTGGATTCTTTTAAACGGTTTTCCGCCAAACGTTTATTTTCTTTCAAAATATTTAATCGTTTAAAAACTTCTTCCTGCGTTCCGTCCTTTTCAATTAAAACAAGCTTTTCTTTCGCACGCTCATAAGCTACGCTAAGCAACTTCCCTTCTTCTACAATCAAGCGTTTTTTGCTTTCGTTTTCTTCATACGCTTTCTTGCGCGTTTCAAGCCCTAAAAGTTCGTCTTTGATTTGTTTACGTTTTAATTCCAAAAGCTTAAAATCCATCTGCGCTTTAGAGATATCGAAAGATTTTGCGCTACCCATTTCTACAAGCGTATATTTTTTAAGCAATGCTAAAACGTCTTCTTGCGTTTCGGGATACTTTTCGCTCAGCGCCCTTAAATCGCAACGCACCTCACCGTAAGTTTCCATAACGAGCGCATCTTTTAAATGATTCCGAACGTAATCGGCAAGCGTATCGTCGTTTCCAAGCCGTTCAAGGTCCAAAGTCAATTTTTTAATATTTTCGTCAAATTCTTCGTTTTCAATCGCCTTACTTAACGCGCGATATTCATTTCGAATTTCTTGTAATTTTCTTTCGGCGTTTTTAAAATTCTCAACGTCTTCTTTCGCGCTCTCAAACCGACCCAAAATTCGACTAGCTTCATTGATTTGCTCGTCGAAATTCCCTTCGTCAAAAATTTCTTGCGCCTTTTCAAACTCTATTTTCGCTAACCCTTCAAGCTCAATCGCTTTGGTTAACTCTTTTTCCGTCTTTTCTTTCGCAAAAGTTGCGTCTTCAAACGCCGTCGTTTTTTCTATAATCGTTTTCAACAACGGATACGATGCCAAGCTTTGACGTTTTTCTTCGTATATAGGCAACTCGCTTTGCATTTTTTTGTACGAAACCAAAGCTTTTTCAAACGTAGTCTTTTCTAAAAGCAAGCCTTCCTGCGTTTTAATTTCGCTTTCCAACGCACAATAGCGTTCTTCCGCTTTTTGCAAATTTTCTTTTGCGAGCGTTAAACGGTTTTTTGCTTCGTTCTCTTTTTCTTCGCTACAATCGTCCAAAGCGTTTAATTTCGTTTCGGTAATCGTCAACGCCGACGCTAACTCCGCGCATTTTTCCTTTAAGTAAAATTTCAATCGTTCGCCGTATTTTCCAAGGTCGAACAATCTCGACACCAACGCAAGCCTATCCGCCGGTTTTGCTTTAACAAGTCCGGCAAATTCACCCTGTGGTAAAGCAATACAAAGCTTGAAATCCGCTAAGCTCAAACCGATTAATTCCGCAAGTTTTGCATTCACGTCGCGCGTACCTTCGGCAATCGCGAGCCATTCGTTGTTTATAGAAAGCTCCCATAAAAACGCTTTTGTATTATTCCCCGATTTTCTCGTTCGTTCTCGGCGAGCGCGATAAGTTTTTCTCACGCCGTCGCTTACGAGCTCAAAATCGTAAACGATATAAAATCCGTCGCTTTTATTGTTAATACACTCCGTTTCACTCGAACGGTCAATCGTGCCGTAAAGAGCGAGCTGAATACAATCTAAAATGGTACTTTTTCCGCTACCCGTATCTCCGAATATCCCGAATACTCCGCTGACGAATAACTTTCTAAAATCCACGACCGCTTTTTCCGAAAAGCTATTCACACCGCAAAACTCAAGATATACGGGTTTCATTCCACTCACTCCTTTTAAGTATTTTCTCTAATCTATGCTTTTATCTATTTAAGAATGTTCCAAGTCCGTCATTACGGACAAAAACAATTCCTTTAATTCTTCGTCCGGCTCTACTCCGTATTGCGAACGGTAGAACTCGTCGAACAGTTTTTCGTTACTAAGCCCTTTTCTTGAAACGAACTCCGTCGCGCCTTCTTGCCAAATCTCCGTATTTAACGCCACCAAATTCTTTGATTTCGCAAGCTCGGAACTTTCCGCGCTCGTCAACGGAGCAGTTAATTGCAAAGTCATTTCCACTAGCGCGTTCGGGTAATTCTCCAATAACGCCAACGCCGATTCGGCGGAAGTCGCTTTCAATCTTACGAGCGGTTTTCTTTTCGTTAACGGCAAATCGCGTAAATTCTCTACGCCCTTTTCGGTTAAATCGAAAATCTTAACGCCTTTTTCCGCGCCTTCGTCAAAAGAATACTGCAAAGGCGAACCGCTATAATAACAATGTGTTTTTCCCATCTTTTGGCGTTTGTGTAAATGCCCAAGCGCGATATAATCGCTCTTTGGCAATTCTTCGCAAGGAAACGCTCTCGCTCCACCCAAATCAATCTCCCGTTCGCTCTCGGAAACGATACCGCCAAGCACGAAAATATGCGCCATAAATACGGACGGCACTCCGTTTATACGACCTTCTTCGCTCTCTGCTATCCACTTTTTCATTTGTTCAACGTATGAAAGCTCGGATTTTTCTTCTTTAAATCTCGCTTCGTTTGGATACGGCAACATTGAAACGAACACTTTTTCGTTACGTTCGTTTCCAAAAACCGCGTAACCCTTTCCAGACGAAATCGGTTTTACTTTT
>SVHK01000047.1 GCA_015055865.1 Clostridiales bacterium
TAGATTGTCTTTTGCCGCCTTGAATTTGATTTTTCCTTTAATTATGATTTTAGGTTCGGTAGGATTTATGCTCGGTACGGGCGGGAACGCGGTCGTATCAAAAACGCTTGGCGAAGGGGATAAAATAAAAGCGAATAAGATATTTTCAATGCTTGTTTACGTTACCGTTATCATCGGTATAGTTTTGGCTATATTGGGGATTATATTTACGCCTACGATAGCAAAGTGGTTTATTTCCGCAGAAAAGGAAATGAGCGTAGCAGAGCGTGAAGAAACGGTAGGGTATTGCGTGGTTTACGGTCGAATAATTCTAATGGCGTTACCTGCGTTTATGCTACAAAACCTTTTTCAAGGCTTTTTCGTAACGGCGGAAAAACCGCGTTTAGGTTTGTTTGTAATCGTTGTTGCAGGGCTTACAAATATCTTTTTGGATTGGCTGTTCGTTGGTATTTTTTCGTGGGGACTCGTCGGCGCCGCGACGGCAACCGCTTTAAGTCAAATGGTTGGTGGGGTCGTTCCGATTTTCTATTTCGGTAGGAATAACGACAGTTTATTAAAATTAGGAAAAACCGAATACGACGGAAAGATTTTGTTAAAAGTTTGTTTTAACGGTTCCTCTGAGTTATTGAGTAATGTTTCGGCGTCTTTCGTTACGATATTGTATAACGCGCAATTAATGCGTTTTGCAGGCGTAGATGGCGTTTCGGCATATGGTATTATAATGTACGCAAGTTTCACGTTTGCGGCGATTTTTATCGGGTATGCGATTGGTTCGGCGCCGATTGTTGGTTATAATTACGGTGCGCAAAATCATAGCGAGTTGAAAAACGTTTTTAAAAAGAGTATGATATCCACTTTTTGTTTCGGATTAATCATGACCGCGTTGGCTTTTACGATTGCAAATGCGCTCGCTTACGTTTTTGTCGGTTACGACGAGGGGTTGAGAGAATTAACGGCGCACGGATTTAGGATTTACTCCTTTTCCTTTTTAATTTGCGGTGTTAATATTTTTGCATCTTCATTTTTTACGGCGCTCGGAAACGGGTTTGTTTCCGCAATTATTTCAAGCTCAAGAATTCTTTTTCAAATGATAACCGTTTTAATTTTACCTATATTCTTTATGCTCGAAGGGATTTGGGTTGCGGTTACTTTAGCGGAGATTTTAGCTGCCGTTTTGGCTTGCGTTTTCTTGTTTGCAAATCGTAAAAAATACAATTACGCTTAAAAAATTAACAAGAGAAAACAATAAAAAATAACGATACGTAAAAAACGGCGCGCAAAGGTTTTGAGTGTCGTTTTTTTACGTGTTTTTTACAATAAATAATCTTAAGGGGTATTGTTTAGGTTGACAAATAAGCGAAAAATGTATTATAATAAAATATCATAAAAGGATTAAAATTTCCTTAAAATATTTTGGAGGATTTATGATACCCCTATCTATCACAATTGTCGTACTAATTATTCTTTCCGCCTTTTTTTCAGGGACGGAAACGGCGTTTTCTTGCGCGAATAAAGTTAAGCTGAAAAGCATGGCGGCGCTTGGAAAGAAGAACGCAAAAGCCGTATGCGCTTTTGCCGATGAAAAGTACGACAAGTTGATTACGGCTATTCTCGTAGGCAACAATATCGTGAACTTAACCGCGTCCGCGCTCAGCACGATTTTGTTTTCGAAACTTATAGCGGACGCGTCGCTCGCGACCACTGTTTCGACGGCGGTCTTGACGGTTGCTGTTTTAGTGTTTGGAGAGATTACTCCCAAATATTTTGCAAGCGTTTATCCGGAAAAGTTTTGTTTCTTCTTTTATCCGTTGATGCAGTTTTTCTATTGGGTTTTAACGCCTATCGGATTTATTTTTGACGGGTTTAAAAGTGGACTTGCAAAAGTATTTAAACTTGAAAAAGACGAAACGGTTACAGACGAAGAATTAATGTCGCTCGTCGACGAAGCGGAAGAGGACGGAACTCTTAAGGAAGACGAATCAGAACTCGTTCGTTCCGCGCTTGGGTTTGACGATTTAAAAGTAGAAGATATATTAGTGCCTAGAGTGGACGTCGTGGCGATTGATAGTGAAAGCACGATGGACGAGATTCGCGAAGTGTTTGGCAATAACGGGTATTCACGTTTGCCCGTTTACAAGGATACGATTGATAACGTAATTGGGTTCTTGCATCAGCGCGATTTCTACGCGGCGTATTTAAACGGTGAAAAAGACGTAAATCATCTTATTCAAAAAGTAGTGTTTACGTCCGAATATACCCGTATTTCTACGCTTTTGAAACAACTCCAAAAACAAAAAATCCATATGGCAGCGGTTTCAGATGAATATGGTGGTTTGGTTGGTATCGTTACCTTGGAAGATATTTTAGAGGAACTCGTTGGCGATATTTGGGACGAACACGACGAAGAAGAAGTCTTGTTTGGTAAAATTAACGAGGGCGAATATTGGGTTGACGGTAAATGCGATTTGGAGGCGTTTTTCGCTCTTTACGATATGGAGCAAGAAGACGAGAATTTCGAATCGAATACGGTTGGCGGTTGGGTTACCGAGCGTTACGGCGTAATTCCGACGGTTGGAGAAGTATTCCGCTTTAAATGCTTAGAAATTAAAGTAGTCAAGGTAACGCAACAAAAGGTTTTGAAAATTCGTTCGTTGCGGATTGCTGATGATTACGAACAAGAAGAATAAAGAAAAAACAGAGGTTTTTATGGAAACTATTTTAGTTACGGGTGCGAGTGGGTATATCGGTTCTCATACCGTTTTGGAGCTTTTGAATAAGGGCTACAACGTAGTAGGTCTTGATAATTTCAGCAATTCGTCTTTTGAGAGTTTGCGCCGTGTGCAAAAGATTACGGGTAAAACACTTAAATTTTACGAGATGGATATTCGCGATGAGCAATCGCTTGAAAAAGTTTTTTCCGAAAATAAGATTGACGCGGTAATCCATTTTGCGGCGTTTAAAGCGGTTGGCGAAAGCTGTAAGCTTCCTTTAAAGTACTATAACAACAATATCTCGGGGACGGTTACGCTTTTGCAAGTAATGCAAAAGTATTCCGTCAAGAAAATTATTTTCTCGTCTTCCGCGACTGTTTACGGTACGCCTGAACGTTTGCCTTTGGATGAAAATTGCCGTCTTTCTACGACCAACCCTTATGGTAGCACCAAGTTGATGATGGAAGGGATTATGCAAGACGTCTATAAGGCGGATAACGAATGGAATATTATTATTCTTCGTTATTTCAATCCTGTGGGGGCGCACGAAAGCGGTATGATTGGCGAAGACCCGAAAGGTATTCCCAATAATTTAATGCCTTACGTTGCGCAAGTTGCGAGTGGAAAACTTGGTTGCATTAACGTATTCGGTAACGATTACGATACTCCCGACGGTACGGGTGTTCGCGATTATATTCACGTCGTTGACCTTGCGCTTGGACATATAGCGGCGATTGAATATTGTAGGGAATCGGGCGTGCATATTTATAATCTCGGCACGGGGCACGGGTATAGTGTTCTTGATATGATTCACGCGTTTGAAAAGGCGTGTGGAAAGGAATTGCCGTATAAGATTTGTGAACGTAGACCGGGGGATATTGCGACGTGTTACGCTTGTCCTGATAAGGCTGAAAAAGAACTTAAATGGAAGGCAAAGTTTGGAGTTGAAGAAATGTGCGATTCTCAATGGAAATGGCAAAGCGCTAATCCCAAAGGCTACGAAGAATAATTAAACGAAAAAAATGATAGTACCCGATGAAATTTACCGTTCAAAAAGAAAGACGTTATCAATTTCGGTGGATGCGACGGGGCGATTGATTATCCGCGCTCCGTTACGTTGTAGTGAAGCGCGGATTACTGCGTTTATAGAAAAAAAATCCGAGTGGATTAGAACACGACAAGAACGCGCGAGGAAAATAAAAGATTTATTGCCCAAAAAAGAGTTGAACGGTTTTCAGTTTTCTTTCTTGGGTCAACTTTGTAAAATTGAAAAAACGAGCGAAAAACGGATGCGTTTCGACGCAACTCAAAACGTATTGTATTTGCCGAGTGCAAGCGACGAAAACTTGATTGTTCGTTGGCTTAAGAAATACGCAAAAGAATTTTTTTCGCAATCGACTTTTGCTTGGGCGAGTAAAATGAATGCGAGTTATAAGGCGGTGGGGGTTTCAAGCGCAAGAAAGCGTTGGGGGTCTTGCTCTGCGAATAATACGTTGCGTTTTAGTTTTCGTTTAATTTATGCGCCGAAGGATATAATCGATTACGTTGTTGTTCACGAGCTTGCGCATACTTTCCATAAAAATCACGGGAAGTTTTTTTGGGCGAGGGTGAAAAAGTACTGCCCCGATTGGAAAATTAAACGGAAATGGCTAAAAGACCACGGTTATTTAATGGAAATTTTTTAAGATAGATTAAAAGATTGAAAATGTGGTATAAATAAAAATAAGAAAAACCAAAAACGGATAAAAAAAGAATGTTAGAATTACAAGGCGTTACTTATCGCGTGAGCGATGAGTTGGGCGAAAAAACTATTTTAAATAATATCAATTTGAAGTTGGACGAGCATTTCGTTGCGTTTACCGGTCCGAATGGAGGCGGTAAATCTACGCTTGCAAAAGTTATTGCTGGTATCATTACGCCTACTTCGGGAAAGATTTTATTTGACGGACAAGATATTACGAATTTGTCCGTTCCCGAAAGGGCAAAACTTGGTATATCGTATGCGTTTCAGCAACCTGTTCGTTTTAAAGGAATTACCGTTCGAGATCTTTTATCGATAGCGGCGGGTAAGCAAACGAAGGTTTCCGACGCTTGCGCGTATCTTTCCGAAGTTGGGCTTTGCGCGAGAGATTACGTTGATAGAGAAGTGAACGGGTCGTTGTCGGGTGGCGAATTGAAACGTATCGAAATTGCGACGATTTTGGCGCGCGGAACGAAACTTTCCGTGTTCGACGAGCCGGAAGCAGGGATTGACCTTTGGAGTTTTGGTAATCTTATCA
>SVHK01000048.1 GCA_015055865.1 Clostridiales bacterium
GATCTATGTATTGTAGGCAATGTGGAGAAAAGTTATCGTTACGGTTTTGCGAAAACGAAGGATTAATACCCTACTGTTCTAAATGCGCGGATTATATATTTCCGCAATTTTCAGTTGCGGTATCGATGGTCGTAACAAATCGCACGCAAGATAAAATTTTGCTTGCCAAACACGTTGAAGACGACGATTTCATCTTGTTTGCCGGTTACGTTAAAAAAGGCGAAAACGCAGAAAAGACCGTGCCTAGAGAAATTAAAGAAGAACTCGGCTTAAACGTCGTTAAAGCGAAATATATGTCCTCGCGCTATCATTCGCGCAAAGACGTATTGATGCTGAACTTCATCGTAGTCGTTGAAGAAGACCGAGATATAAAACTTAACCTTGACGAATTGACCGAAGCAAGATGGTGCGATCCAGACGAAGCCTTAACGCTTATCCGTAAAAACACGACGGCTGAATTTTTCTTACAAAACGCCGTTCGCGAATTAAAAAAGAAAATCTAACCAACTGATTATATAATACAACCGCGAAGTATAAAACTTCGCGGTTGTATTTTTAGTTATAATTGTAATTTCAAATCGCCGTATTGAATCCAGCCAATCTTCCGCATTATCTCACCGATAACGAAACAAATTAACGCAGGTGCGAGAATATCTACCCCAATAATTTGAATAAGTACGAGCCACCATTTTTGCGTCAAACTCATCGTCGCAAACGTTTCAATCACGCCGACGAGCCCCGCCGTACCCATACCCGATCCAACGGCTGAGCTAGTCATTTGCAACGCACAAGAAGAAATCGGTCCTAAGATGGCACTTGCAATAATAGGCGGTAACCATAAAACGGGCTTTTTAACGAGATTTGGCATTTGTAACATACTCGTGCCTAACCCTTGCGCAATCAAACCACCCCATTTATTTTCTCTAAAACTTAACACCGCGTAGCCGACCATTTGACAGCAACACCCAACGACCGCCGCCCCCGCGACGATACCGTCTAAGCCGAGCGTTACCCCGATAGCAGCCGACGAGATAGGCAAAGTTAAAAATACGCCCATTAACACGGCGACGAGTACGCCCATAAGAAAAGGTTGCTGTTCGCCTGCCGTGCGAATAACTCCGCTTAAAAAGGACATTAATTGAGAAATCGGCGTACCGATTAAAAAGGCGATAAGCGCGCCCGAAAAAATACAGGTCAACGGCGTTACGATTACGTCGATTTTTGTTTTACCGCTAACGAGCGAGCCGACTTCAAGCGCTACGAACGCCGAAATAAACGCACCGAGCGGTTCGCCGACGGACGTAAACGAAATTCCTACGTTTATTTTTGAAACGAAAGACGCCAACATACCGACGACGCCTGCCGATACGGAAACGAGCGGAGCTTTTTTGAGTTTATACCCCATACCGAGCGCAATCCCCGCGCCCATCGTAAACTTTGCGAACTGCCCTGCAATTTTGATATAATTTCCAAAATCTCCGCCGAAAAGTTTACCGATATTTTCTATTATCGTGCCGATAATCAACGTCGCGAAAAGCCCAATCGCCATACCCGACATACCGTCGATAAATACGTAGCTTAAAACCCGCTTAACTTTTGAAAAAAATTTCTCATTAGAATTTTTCGATTGCTTTTGTTCTTTTTCAATTTGCATTTCAAAGGGATTCCCTTCGTTTTTTTCAACGATTTTACTCATAACTTTTTCTCCTTTTTTTATTCATTATAGAACTTTAAAACGCAAAAATCAAGAAAATGGAAAAAATTTATAAATTTTATTATTTTTGTGAAAAAATACCATTTTTCGTCCCAAACAAAGAAACAAGCCGTACTCGTTTTAGAATACGGCTCGTTTCTTTTTTACTCGTTTTGATTATTTCTTTTGGAAACTGTCGCAACAAGTACAGCTTTCCGCATCGCAGGAGCAGGTGTTACCTACGTGGATACGGGAAAGGGTACAATAATCGCCCGAACGGTTGAATTTACATTCCGTTACGTTACAACCGATGCTGGTGTTCACTTCTTTTTCGTTCATCATAATTTTACCCTCCTTTTAGTAAAAACAGTATGCGCAAGTTTCTTATATTTTATTGACTTTTTTTTAATTTTACTGTACAATAATAATATACAACAAAATTCAAGGAGATTATATTATGAAAGTTATTTTAAAAGCCGACGTAAAAGGTACGGGTAAAAAAGGCGATATCGTTGAAGTTTCAGACGGTTACGGAAAAAACTTTCTCGTTAAAAAGGGACTTGCGGAACTTGCAACCGCAAGCGGAATCAACGAAGTAAACCAAAAAAAGGCGGCGGCTGAATTCCATAAAGCGGAAGAAATCAAAGCTATGAAAGAACTTGCTTCTAAACTCAACGGTCAAATGGTTACCGTTAAAATTAAAGTAGGCGAAAACGGTAAACTCTTCGGTAGCGTGACTTCGCAAAACGTCGCGCAAGCGTTAATGGAAAAAGGCTTTACGATTGATAAAAAGAAAATTCGTATGGATTCGGTTAAAACGCTTGGCGTCGTCGAAGCGGAAATCCGTTTAATGGAAAATATTTCCGCTAAAATTAAGGTTTCCGTGGAGGCGTTGTAAGTCTTATGGACGAAAACTACCCCTTAAACGATAATATCGAAACTAAAACTAATGCTCTCCCCCAAAAAAACGCCAAACTACCCGACACGCAATCCAAACGGTATAAAACGTTCGAATGGTTACATAGCGGTTTATTGATTTTAGCTTCATCAATATTAATTGCCCTTTCGGTACATTGTTTGATTAACCCGAACGGGTTCACGATTGGCGGAATCGCAGGGCTTTCCGTTACCGTTTCGTACATTACGAACGGCGCGATTAAACCGAGCCTAATCGTTTTTTGTTTAAACGCACCCATGCTCGTCGTATCCTATTTCTTCGTTAAACGGAAATTCGCAATTCTTTCTATCGCGAACAGTTTGTTGCAATCTTTTTGGCTTGCAATCTTCGAAATTTCTAAAATCCCCGTCGTTGAATTTCACGATTCGGGCTTAAGAATTTTCGCGGCGGTTGCTACGGGCGTATGTCTTGGCGCGGCGGTAGCGTTCGCATTAAAAGCAGGCGGTAGTACGGGCGGTTTGGACGTACTTGCCGTAATGATTCAAAAGAAAACTTCCTTTTCTTCCATTACGCAAGTGATTGCAATTTTAAGCTCTTCCGTAATTGTACTCGACTTCTTCGTTAGATTAGACGTGGCGCAAGATTTATCGATTAGCTTATTGCCCATTCTTTTATCGCTCGTAGAAGTCTATTTCGAACGCAAAACGAACGACTCGATTACAAACGGGTATCGTAGTGCAATCGAATTTAGAGTGATTACAGACAAGCCCGAAGAAATAGCCAACGCGCTGATGACAGAGCTCTCCCGTGGCGTAACGGCAATCCCTGCAAAAGGAATGTTTATGAAAGAAGAACACACCTTGCTCTTTTGCGTCGTTTCTCGCAATCAAATCAACGCGTTCAAACGGATAATCAAGCGCATTGACCCGCAATCTTTCGCCGTTTTATCCAACGTTTCGCAAGTGGTTGGGCTTGGTTTTTATCAAGAAAACAATTAAATTTTCTCGCCACGGCAACAAAAATTAAGTTCCGTGGCGTTTTTTAGGAAAAATTCCTTTATTTTAAAGGCTTTTAGCGATTTTTTTAATTCAAACCATTGACATTTATAAAAAAATGGTTTATAATAGAATTACTGAAAGACAAACGAAAATCGTTGAATTTCAAGTAATTTATTTTAAAGGGGATAACTTATGAACAAAGGCGAATTAATCAAAGTAATGGCAGAAAAAGCAGGCTTTACGAACAAGGACGCGGCTACCGCGTACGAAGCGTTTATTTCGACGGTTACCGAAGCGTTGAAAGCAGGTGATAAGGTACAACTTGCAGGCTTCGGCTCTTTCGAAGTTAAAGACGTACCCGCAAAAGACGGTATCAATCCTAAGACGAAAGAAAAGGTTGCTATTCCTGCTTGCAAAAAGCCCGTTATGAAGTTTGGTAAAGCTTATAAAGAACTTTTCAACTAATTAAAAACTAAAGATAAAAAAGAACGGACAAGCTCCGTTCTTTTTCTTTATAAAAATTTCACACCCACGAAAGCAAAAATGTTTTCGTGGGCGTGCTTTTAAATTTTAACCGCGTACGGCGTAATAGTATTCAAGCGCTTGAGAAATTTTCTCCAAGTAAGGGATGATTTCCCCTCTCGTCGGAGCACCCAAATATTTAACTTCATTACCATTATTTCTAATCTCGTAATAAGGCGCGGCTTCTTCAAATGCGCGACGCAAATTAACCACTTCGTACGCGTCAGAATTTATGTTCTCAGGACTATTTAATATATCGTAAATATTTTTAAAGAAATTAGAGCCGTCAATTTTATTATAAAGCTCTTGGTCTTTAGTGGACATAATTTCTTCTATCGTTTTTAGCATATCGAAAACCGTGCCGGAACCTACCTTTCCAACCCAATATTCAATATCACGGCTATTACCGTCGTAAATAACGTATAATTTCTCAGTAGCAGTCCAAGTATTAACGTCCACCACCGCTTTACCGTTGGAATTTACTACCTTTGCCGTCCCTTCGTATAATTGACCGATTTGATACCAAACACCGTCTGCGCCACAGGTATAACTTACTGCATAAACGGTAGCCGTTCCGCCTACCGTCAACGAGTCCGTCGTAACGTACACCGTATATTCGCAACCCGTCGGCGCGTTCGAACCCGAATAGCTATCGCCGTTCGACGTACCGTCGACGTTTTTACGTTGTACGGTAACCGTAACGTTTTTTTGCGTACCGTCGACGTCAACCGTTAAATTTTCCCCGAATAAATTATCGAATACCGTCTTATCCGTTACGTTATTAATGGTATCCGTCGTGTTTTCGGAATATTTATCGTCAAACGTATCGGCTAAATAATAATAGATCG
>SVHK01000022.1 GCA_015055865.1 Clostridiales bacterium
CTCTTCCGCCACGTAACTCAAGGTTACGGGAATTTCAGGTTCTTCAGGGAAGATTTCTTCAAGCACTTCTTTACCGCTTGAGATAATCCCTTTATCACTCAAACCGGTTACCGTCGTCATACCTGCGCCTAACGTAGCTACGATACAAAGCGCAATAATTACGCCCCTTGAGAAAACGAACTTAATCAAGCTCGAATCGATTTGTTTCAACTTAAGCTGAGCATCCTCTCTTTGTTTAAGCGCGATAAACGATTCGTCGTCGATAAATTCGTTCATCGTAATCATACGTTCTTCAAGCCCGAGCTTATCAATTCTTGCAGCAACTTGCTTTGCCGTCGGCTTATACTTATACTGGAAGAACAAGGGGGTAGCAGCCGCCGTCGCAACGACGAACGCGCCTATCGACCACCACAAGCCCTCAGCGTCGGAAAACCAAAACGCGAACGCAACGATAAAGTTGACGATGAACCCGACGATTAAACCGCTAAACAGCGCCTTAATATACCCTTCCTTTTCTAATCGGGAATAGTATTTGTCGAATAATTCCTTTACGTTCATATTAACTCCTTTGCTACGCGGTAACGTAGCGATTTACCTTGATTTACCATAGCTTCCATTTTGTTACATTATTATATACACACGCGTGAGAGCGTAAAATCCACATAATAATGCATTATAGGATATACTATTACATAATACGGATTACATTATAACATTTTATAGCCCCCTTGTCAAGCAAAAATCTCACGATAATCAATTCTTTTTTATGATAATAAAAAATTTTTAATCGAAAAAAAGAATTGTTAATTTCTTAAACGAACGACAAAAAAACGCCGTTTTTATCGCAAAAATACGCGCTAGTCCCGAGCAGTTCAAGGCGGACGCGGATTTCCCGACGGGAGTTTACTCCCGTCAAGCCTGTGCTTAATCGGAGAACCGAGCAGTTCAAGGAGTGTTGAGCACGTCGCAGGGAGCGTACTTGCCGTACGCGACCAAGTCGCGCGGAAACACGACGAAGAAATGCGATGGTTATACGATTAAGCGTTAAAAATAGAGCTTTTGGCAATCGCCAAAAGCTCTCAAAAACTTATTTAGTTAGTTTTTATTGTGTGATTTCCGCGCCACGCGTAAACGTCATATTATTAAGGTCAACGGTAGCAACGTAAGTCTTGCCGTATTCAGATGCGTATTCACCGCTATAACCAAGCGTTTTGCTTGAATTCGTACCAGTTACGTGCAACGTTACGATACCAGTCGTTGCGTTGTAATCTACAACCTTGTAGGTGTACTTGAACTTTCTACTTGAGTTAGTGTTCGTACATTGTTCAACGCTACCAGTACTGTACGCTCTATCTAAACCGTTGAATGCGTAAACGACAGGCTTCTTACCGTTATTCCACATTTTGCTGGAATCGTTTACAACAACGCCTCTCATGATATCAGCTTCTGCTACAACGCCGTCGCCTACGGGGTCGAAACCAGTACACTTCTTACCAGGAGTCGTGGAATTGAATGCACAAGATGCGCAACCGCCAAGGAACAATTTTTGTTCAGCGTCGTTACCGCTTCCGGTATCGAGCGTTACAAACTTAGGAAGCTCAATCTTGCTATCCTTGAACGCCGTGTTACGAACGGTTACTTGATAATCCGTTTCAACGAACGTTACGTTCTTAAGCGCGGTACAACCGTCAAACGCTCTGCCTTGAATTGCATAAACGGATTCAACCCTTTCTTCGCCCTTTTCGCCTACCATAACTTCTTTATGGTCGCGGAGCGCGGAGTTGAATTGAACGGTTTCAAGTTTCGTACAACCCGTGAATGCACCAACTCTAATAAACAAGCCTTCAGCAAACGTCGTATTATCCGTAGCTTCTTCAAAGACAACTGTCTTAAGGTTCGTACACATTGCAAAGCAATACATACCGATACCTTGTTCAAACGTTCTATGCGAAATATCCCACGACGAGATAAAGTTCGTATCACCTTGTCTTTCAGGACCTTCCGTATTATAGAAATTGCTAGGAATAGCTTGCGAACGAACGCGGTTAGGAATATTGAACGAAGTAAGTTTCGTACAGTTGTAGAACGCGAAATCGCCAAACGACAATCTTTGCGCGCCACCTGCTACGAAGTTAACTTCTTCAAGAGAAGTACAGTTTGCAAACGCATACTTACCGATACCGTCAGCCATTTCAGTAGCGTAGTAACCCCTAAAGAATTCCATTTTTCCGCCACCCTTACCTTCTTCTACAACGATGGATTCTCTCTTATCCAACGTAGAATGAACGGTTTCAGGGATTTCAATAGATTGCAAGGATACGCAACCTTCGAACGCAGCTTCGCCAATTCTTTCAAGATACTTAGGCATCTTAACCGATTCAAGGTTCACGCAACCGCGGAATGCGTTTGCAGGAATTTCCGTAATCGTATCGGGCAATTCCACTCTCTTGAACGTCAAGCCTGCGAATACACCACGAGCGAGCGAAGTAATCGTATCACGAATCTTCAACGTTTCAGGAACTTTAGGCGTTACCAAAATCATCGAAGTATAGGTCGAGTTATACAAGATACCGCCGTCGTAAGCAAACTCAAGGTTACCTGCTTCAACTTCGATATAATCAAGTTGCGCCCAACCGCTAAACACACCCATACCAAGACGGGTAAGCGTTGCAGGAATGAAGAATTCCGTCAACTTAGACATACCTTCGAGCGAGTAATCACCCAAGCTTTCCAAAAGCGCGCCTTCGGGAATGTTGAATTCTTCTACCGACGAGCAACCGCTGAACGCGTAGTTACCAATCGTCTTAACCGTTGAAGGAACGTCAACTTTCTTCAAGCTCGACCAACCGTAGAACGCATAGTTACCAATGCTATCAAGCACTTCGGGAAGAACGATTTCTTCTACCAAGCTTGCGCCGTAGAACGCTCTGTTACCAATCGAAACGAGTCCGTCGGGCAACGTTACGCTCGTAAGAGCAGTACAACCTTCAAACGCGCTATCGCCAATGCTCGTTACGAAACCTCTGATTTCAACCGAAGCAAGCTTCGAACAACCATAGAACGCGCTAGCAGAAATGCTTTCAAGACCAGACGAAAGGGTTACGCTTTCCAAACTTGTACAGCCGTAGAACGCATTGACGTCCATACCAGAAACGGTGTCGGGCATTACGAAACTTTCAAGAGCCGTACAACCGTAGAACGCTTCTTTACCAATATAACCACATTCGTCAATCGTTACAGTTTTAAGTTTAATACAGTTTTCAAACGTACCTTGGCTAGCCGAATCAAGCATAGAACCAACCGCAGGAATATAGATTTCTTCAAGTTTCTTACATTCGTAGAACGTAGCCTTCATCGATTCAACGTAAGCGCCTTCAGCAAATTCCACTTTCGTCAAGTTCGAACAACCGTAGAACGTTGAAGCCATCGAAGTAATAAACTCGGGAATACCCGTAACTTCCGTCAAAGAAGTACAACCGTAGAAGGTATTGTTAAGACTCGTCGTCGTATTGCCTTCTTCGAATACGACTTTACCGTATCTCGTACCACTGAATACGTTCGTACCGGACAATTCAACGTTTTCGCGAATCGTTAACGTATCAGTGCCGTTATTACCTAAAGCATAGCAACCGTAGAACGCATAATCGCCAATCGACAAAGTCGATTCTCTATCCGCAAACGTAAGCTTCTTCAAATATCCTCTCGAATATCCAAACGCACCGAACGCTTCGCGGTTGATATACATCAAGTCGGCAGAAATAACCAATTCTTTAATATTTTTAGCGTCTTGACAAGCATAGGTTGCAATGGTTTGACAGCCTGCAGGGGTTACGAATACACCGTCGTATCTGCCCGTACCTTGCCCGTCTTCGTCAAGAATTTCATTACCCGTAGTCTTATTTGCAGGATAGTAAATAAGTGACTTACCGTCTGCACTAAATACCACGCCGTCAACCGACTTGAAGTACGGGTTCGCAGGGTCAATGTTAACTGCCTCCAACGCCGAACAACCACTAAACAAGAAGTTGTTAGAAGATTGGTTACCCATCGTAGAGATATTGGTAAATCCAGCGGGCAAGTTCAACGTCTTTAACTTCGTCATTCCTTTGAATACGTTACCGTCAAGGTCGATAACGCTATTGGGAATGCTAAGTTCTTCCAAAGGCATACCTTCAAAGATAGAGCCCGAAAGTTTCTTCAACTTACAGTTGTTAATATCTTCAAACGTGAAGGACGACAATTTCGTACAACCGCGGAATGCGTATTGACCAATCGTTTCAACGTTTACAGGAATTCTAATCGCCTGCAAGTTGTTTCCTTTCATCGTGCTAGCGTTAGCCGTACAGAACATATTGCTAGGAATTTCCGTAATCTTACAGTTATCGCCAAACGTTACGCTCTCAATCGTCGTACAGAAATAGAACATTCTCTCGCCGATAGTTTCTACGTTCGTAGGAATGTACACACTCTTAACTTTAGAGTTAGCCGTTCCACTAGAAGGATTTTCAAACATAGACTTACCAATCGCTACGGTACGTTCAGGGAAACGAACTTCCAACAAATTAGGCATTTGTCTCAATGCGGAATCACCAATCGTCAAAGGCAAGCCGTTTGCGTCTTCCGCGTCTTCCCAAACAATCGAAGAAACTTTTGAACCGTTTGCACAACTATTTGCGAGCAAGGTTACCGTCTTAGGAACGGTAATTGAACCCGTCTTTTGCTTAGGAACGTACATCAATTCATCGAGAACGCCGTTCTTTACTCTATAGAGAACGCCACTTTCAGAACCGTAATATTCGCCACCGTCTTGGATATTAATATCGGTAAGCGTGCTACTATTAAACGTATAGTTATTAATACCTTCGTAAGTGTAAGCACTACCGTATTGAATTACGTAAATGGGAGCGATACGCTTCGGCAATTCAATCGTTGTGCATACCGTAGACGAGAACGCGCCGTCACCAATCGACAATTCGCCCGTACCGTCCATCGCAAACGTAATACTTGTAAGCGGAACGTTTTGGAACGCATAGCTACCGATTGCGTATTCTTGCGAAGTTTGTTCGTCTACGTAAGGGGTATTTTGAACCGTCTTAGGAATATAAATGGACTTCAACGAACTACAATCAGCAAACGCGTTATTGTCGATACGTTGCAAGGAAGAAGTTTCGTTAATCGTAACCGTATTAAGAGAAGTACAACGCGAGAACGCATACTTACCAATATAAGTTACTTTATCAGGAATTTCAATCGTCTTAAGTTTTGTACAACCTGCAAATACGCCAACTGTACCGGACGAAGATTCTTCTTTACCCTTTCCACCGCTTGCGTCGTCGCCTGTATTTGCGCCTTCAGGCAAGTAACCAATGACAAGGTCTTTAGTTCTGCTTGCAAACGTTACGTTTTCCAAACTTACGCAGTCGTTAAATGCGGTATAACCGATTTTTTCAATCGACGCGGGGATTTCAATGGTCTTAAGACCGGATTTTTGGAACGTACCAACGGGGATTTCCGTTGCGTTGAAGCCGGTAGCGAACGTTACGGAAGTAAGCGCTACGCAGGAATCAAATACGTTTGTACCCAAGTAGGTAAGACCTGCGGGGATTTCCACCGTCTTAAGCGAAGAGTTGGAGAACGCGTAGTCGCCAATCGTCGTAAGACCTGCAGGGAACGAAACGGACGTCATACTTACGTTATAGAACGCTTTCGCTTCGATAATTTCAGTACGCGTAGGCAAGGTTACCGATTGAATCTTCGAACAGTTTTCGAACGCATTTTCGCCAATCGTCAATTTCGCCGTATCGTTGCCCAATTCGAATTCGAGCGTTTTAAGTTGCATACTGTTCGAGAATGCGTTTTTACCGATAGACGTAATCGTATTTCTAATAACGATTTTTTCGATATAGCGCATACCCTTGAACGCGCCTTCGGAAATACTTTCAACGCCTTCGGGGAGTACGTATTCGCCGTTAGCGTCGCCTGGTCTTCCTTTCGGGAAGAACAACAAGTCTTTACCGTCTTTCGAGAATACGATACCGTCGATATCTTTATAATTTTCGTTTTCATCGTCAACGAATACGTTAGCGATGTTAACGCAACCGTCGAATACGCCAAGGTTAAGTTTAACGACCGATGCAGGAAGAGAAACTTCTTCCAACGCCGTACATTCGTTAAATACGTAGTTGCCGAACGTCAAATCTTTGCCGTTGGGCGCGAACGAAACACTCTTAAGCGCAGTTGCGTTATCGAACGCATAGTCACCGATGCTTTCCATCGTTGCAGGAACGATAAACGAGCGAAGCCCTTCCGCGTTCGCAAACGCGTATTTACCAAGCTTAGTTACTACGCTACCGTCTTCGAATTTTACTTCTTTAAGGCTGGTCATTTCCGCAAACGCGTAATCGCCTACGATAAGTTCCATACCGGAAATCGCGCCTTCGTCAAAGACGATTCTCGCCGCTTTGCTACAGCCGTAGAACGCGTAATCTTCGATTTCTTCTACGTAGCCGGGGATTATGATTTCGTTAAGTTTCGTACAGTTGTAGAACGCTCTTTCGCCTACCGTTACGATACCTCTAGGTACGGTATACGAGCCCGTTCTTGCCGCAGGGCAATACAAGAGTTTGGTCTTGCCCGAGTTGGTAAGTACGCCGTCAACGGAGCTATAGTACGCGCTACCTCTTTCTACGTTTACGTATTGCAACGCGTCGCAACCGTCGAACAACGTAAGCGTTCTCGTTTCTTCGTTAACCTTAAGTTCCGCCAAACGGTTCGGAAGCGTGATTTCTACGAGCGCCGTACAGTTACTGAAAGCGCCGTCTTCAATCGTCAACGTATCCGTTCCGCCTTCTACGAACGTTACTCTTTCAAGGTAAGCGCAATCTCTGAACGCGTTTTCACGGATAATCGCCAAGCTCGTAGGAACTACGATTTCTTTAATCTTCGATTCACGGAACAAGTTCAAAGGAATTTCCGTTACGCCTTCGGGAATTTCGTACGTACCACCCTTTGCCAAAGGATAATAGCAAAGTTGCGTTTGACCGGTAAGGTCGTCTTTCTTCAAAAGTACGCCGTCAACGGACGAGTAAACGGGGGTATTGTTGCCGTCAACGTGGTAAACGTTGATTTCTTGAAGTCCGTTACACAAACGGAACGCCGTTTCTCTTTCTACGATCTTAATCGTGTCGGGCATCGTGATGCTTACGAGATTCGAACGACCTTCGAATGCGTAACCGTCAACGACCGTTACCGCGATATTGTTATACGTTTCGGGTATGGTAATCGTCGTAACCTTATGTACGTTTCTACCTTTCGATACGGAATACGTACCGTCTTCAAGGAGCGTGAACGAAAGCACGTCTTTTACGTAGTGCGCGTAAACCGTAGCGCCTTGTTTTAAGTTCCAAGGCTTCAACGAATTACCTCTATCGTCCGTAAGTTGTTGCGCGGACGAATCGGGACCGGCAAACCAACCCAAGAACACTTTCGTGCCGTCTTCTACCGTAGGTACTGCAAGTTTATAGCCTTTCGTGTAAGTTACCGCGCCTTCCGTTTCCGTCAACGTACCGCCGTCGCCTACGCTGTATTCAACCGCGTAAGTCGCAGGGGTCCAGTATGCGTAAAGGATAAGGTCGGTATTGCTTGCAAAATTGGTATCGGTATATTTCGCACCGTTGTTTGCAGGGCCTTTCGGCGTGTTGTACCAACCAGCGAAGTCGTAACCGTCTTTTTCGGGTACGGGAGCGTTAACTTTGTCGCCAATCACCTTATAAGAAGTTTCGAGCAATTTGCCGTCGTCATAGTATTGAATGGATTGTACGTTATCAACCGCAACGCTTACCCAGTCCGAGAAACCTTGCGCGTAAGAGCAACGAACGTAGATTGTGTTCGTACCCGTCTTTTCGAAGTTTACGGTTGCGCTCGTTACGTCTGCGTCGTAAGATACGATCGAAGCAGATTCTACTCTTACTTGGTAACCGGTTGCGCCTAACGTCGCTTTCCAAGTTACTACGCCGTTCTTATATTTAACGGAAGGATTCATTGCGCCGTAATGAACTACGACCTTATCCGACCATACGGATTCGTTCGTATCGTTCTTCGCTTTTACTTCTACGTCGTACGCGTAACCTTCAATCCAAGCCGCCGCCGTCGTAATGTCAACTTCGTTCGTCGTCGTTTCAAGCACCGTCGAGCCAATCTTAACCGAATAACTCGTCGCGCCTGCTACCGCTTTCCACGTCAATTTATAAACGTTTTGACTTTCAACGACCGAACTAACGAGTTTCACGTCGCTAGGCGATGCGAGTTTAGTCTTATCGTAAACGAGTTCAGTTGCTTCGGGCGAGTTGTAGCCAGCCGTCTTTGCGTAAACGCTTACTTTAATCTTGCCGTTCGAATCCGCAGGACATTCCTTAAGCGAGAACGTCGTCTTCGTACCGTTGTTTACGACTTGGTGCGTGTGCGACGTATCACCGCAAGTTACCGTTACGATATAGCTCGTAGCGTTCTTAACGGGATACCAGCTCAATTCTTGCGTTTCGTCGTCAACCGAAAGCCCTTCTACTTTGTCAAGGACGCGGTTATAAACGAACGTTTCGGACGTCGTGGACGCCAAACCGTCTGCGCGCGCTTCTACCGTGAATTTGATACCGCCTTCTTGCATTTCGCAAGCACCGAAATCGTAGTACGTAGAATCGCCGATATTATACGTTTCGTGTTTATGTTCGTCGTCACCACAATCAACCGTTATGTAATACGTTTCCGCATTGTCAACGCGGTTGAAAAGCAAACGGTTGCCGTCGATAACCGTGAATTGAGATACACGACCTACCGCTTTATTTTTATAATATCTCGTAACCGTTTCCGAGTTGTTCGAATCCCCGCTTGCGGAAATCGCCTTAACCGTGATTACGTAATCGCCTGCAGGTGCTGAAGCAAAATCAATGGTTTTGCTCGTGGTATTTTCTTCCACGTCAACCGTGTTAAATCCGGTCGGGCCGGTTACCTTCACGTTATAACGGCTTACGCCTTGCGCGCCGTTCCACTTAACGCCGTTTTCCGTTACTTCCACTTGGGGCGCAGAAAGCTTCGAGCCGAGATTATCCGCTTCCCAAAGCGCGAACAACGTCGTGTTTGCCGTGAATACGGTATCTTCGCTATACTTATAAGTAAGCTTCGTACCGTCTTCGTACATACTTACCCACCAACCGCAGAACTTGTAGCCCTCGCGAGTAGGCGTGGGAGCATTGTAAAGCTTACCGCCAATCGTCGTCATGTCCGCAATCTTTTCCGCGCCGTCGTAGCCTAAATCAAAATCAACGGTATATTTCACCGCCGAGGGGTCGACCAACGCCCATTGCGCGTACAAGGTTATATTGCCCGTTACGACTTGGGCAAAGGAATAGGGCGTTTTATATTCGCTATCAGCATACCAACCGAGGAATTCATAGCCGTCTTTTTTAGGGTCAGCAGGTTTCTCAAGGGTTCGACCGTTAACAACCGTAGAGTCCGCTACTTCGCTACCGCCGACTTCATCGTACGAGACCGTATAAACGTCTTTCTTGTAGAATTTATACTCGCCGTTTTGATACGTCAACATTAGAGCGTCTGACGACAATTTTGCCGTCGCCGTCGTGCCGTCGCTGAACGTCAATTTAATTACGTCGCCTTCAATCGAATACGTTGCTTCTTTCGCTACGCCGTTAACGTTGAACGTTGCCTTGTAATTATCTCCTAACGCGAGTTGATTTTCGCCCGTGCTTGTATCACAGTAGAAAAAACCAAGCCCGGGTACGTGTACCGGTTCGTCTTCTTTACAAGACGCCAAACCGCCCGCAGTCGAAAGAGTTAAAGAAACGAGCAACGCAGTGAGCGCGCTTTTCCGCCAATTACGCGTAAATTTCTTATCTTTCATGGGTTACCTCCTAAAATTGCCATTTTAACGTAACGGTCAAGTACGCTAAAACGAAAGATTTTCTTAATTTTTTGCCTTTTTGGTAGAGAATTTATCAAAAAATGCAATTATTTTACAAATTATAATCGATTTTTTGAATTTTGTCAAGCATTTATAATCAATTTTTTTAATTTTTTTTATATTTTCTATGATTTAATTGACTTTTAGCGATTTTTTCATATTTTTTTATAAGTATAATTATTCATATAATCATCTTTTTTAGTTTATTTATTCAATATTTATCAATTTTATCCATTTTTAGGAAATCTATTTTTATTAATATTTTCGCTTAAACGGGTTTTAAATTTATTTTGAAACAATTTTTAATTAAAATATTGATTTTCTCTTTATTATATAGTATAATATAGAAAATATTCAAAAAAACGAATAGTTAAACTTTACTTTTTAGGATATCTTATGGAAAAATTTAGAATTGAGCACGACTCTATTGGGGAAAAGGAAGTACCTATCGACGCCTACTACGGCGTTCAATCTTTACGCGCGCAAGAAAATTTCAAAATTAGCGGTAAGAAAGTCCACCCCGAATTTATCAAAGCAATCGTCGAAGTAAAAAAGGCGGCGGCGATAGCAAACGGCGAAGCAAACGCAATCGATAAAAAAATTGCGAACGCTATGTCGCAAGCCTGCGACGAAATTTTAAGCGGTAAATTGTTAAAACACTTTATCGTCGACGCAATCCAAGGTGGCGCGGGTACGTCTTTGAATATGAACGCGAACGAAGTTATTTCCAATCGCGCAATTGAAATTCTCGGCGGAGAAAAAGGCGATTACTCTATCGTTCACCCCAACGACCACGCAAACTGCGGTCAATCCACCAACGACGTTTTTCCCAGCGCGGGTAAAATCGCAACGATTAGAATGCTCCGTCGCACCGTTCAAAAGTTAGAAAAACTTCGCGACGCTCTTTTAAAAAAGAGCCGTGAATTTAAGGACGTTATCAAAATGGGCAGAACGGAAATGCAAGACGCCGTTCCCATCAGTTTCGGTCAATCCTTTAAAGCGTACGCGACCGCGTTATCTCGAGATATTTCGCGTTTTGAAAAAGCAAGCGTAGAACTTTCCGTTTTGAATATGGGCGGTACGGCAATCGGCACGAAAATTACGGCAAGTTCAAGATACGTAAAAAATATTTTACCCACGCTTTGCGAAATTACGGGTTTGCAATTAACGCAAGCGGACGATTTAATCGACGCCACGCAAAACCTTGACGGATTCGTTTACGTTTCGGGTATCGTCAAAGCTTGCGCGACTTCGCTTTCCAAAATCGCCAACGACTTACGGCTTATGTCGTCCGGGCCAAGAGCAGGTTTTGCGGAAATCAATTTACCGGCAAAACAAAACGGCTCGTCGATTATGCCGGGAAAAATCAACCCCGTTATCCCCGAAGTCGTCAACCAAATCGCGTTCAACATCATCGGTAACGACGCAACCATTACCCTTGCCGCAGAAGCAGGACAACTTGAGCTTAACGCGTTCGAACCGATTATTTTCTACTGCCTTTTCGAATCTTTGGAAACGCTCGCGAACGGCGTGGACGTGTTTAGAAAAGACTGTATCGAAGGTATTACCGTCAACTTAGACAACTGCAAAGACGAAGTGGAAAAAAGTATCGGCATCGTAACCGCGCTCTGTCCGCACATCGGGTACACGAAAGCTTCACAACTCGCCAAACGCGCCTTGAACGAAAACCGCAACGTAAGAGAAATTCTTCTTGAAGAAAAAATTGTTCCGGAAGAGCACGTCAACAAAATTTTAGACCCTAAAAAAATGATTTAAAAGACTTTAAAACAGGAAAAAGGATTGGAACTCTCCAATCCTTTTTCTTTCGTTTAATCGCTATATTTTATTTTATAATAAGCTCGGGCAATTTCGCGCTTACTTTCGCGCCCTTTTGCACGCTCTCCAAAACGAAGGTGTTACCGCCGATAACCGCCCCTTCGCCAATGACCGTTTCGCCCCCTAAAATGGACGCGCCCGAATATACGGTTACGTTATCTTCCACCGTCGGATGGCGTTTCACGCCCGAAAGGGACTGCCCTTTTCTAGGCGACAACGCGCCGAGCGTAACCCCTTGATAAATCTTTACTCTATTCCCAATGACCGCCGTTTCGCCAATAACTACCCCCGTACCGTGGTCGATAAAGAAGTATTCGCCTATCTTAGCGCCGGGGTTAATGTCAATCCCCGTTTTATCGTGCGCAAGTTCGGTCATCATACGCGGAATAAACGGTACGTCGTATTGATACAAAAGGTGCGCGATACGATAGACGAACACCGCGAAAAATCCAGGGTAAGAAACGATGATTTCTTCTTTATTCTTCGCCGCGGGGTCGCCCTCGAACGTCGCCTGTACGTCCGTTAAAAGTATTCTTTGCACTTCGGGCAACGCGCCCGTAAAAGAATCCGCGATTTTTTCCGCTTCTTCGTCCGCCGAACGGCGGTGCTTAAAGGAAAGCGCTAAAACGATTTGCTTTTTCAAACGGAAATACAAATTATTCAAAAGCGGTTTGGTGAAATTCTCCGCCCCGCATTTAGCTTCGCAACCTGCGAAATACGCAGGGAAAAAGAGCTTTCTCAAATCTTGAATGATTAAAGAAATCTCCTTTCTGTCCGGCAAAGTGAAATCGCACTCGAACTCCGTCTCGCGCGTCGCTTTATAGCCGTCGATTAACTGCATCGTAACTTTCTCAAAATCCACCATAACTCAATCCTCAAACAATTCGGTAGAGAGATATTTCCAAGCGGAATCGGGTAAAACAACCACGACGTTTTTGCCTGCAAATTCTTCTCTTTTCGCCACTTCTATTCCGCCGAACACCGTCGCCCCCGACGAAATCCCTGCGGACACGCCCTCCGTTTTTACGAGCATTTTCGCATACTCGACGCTTTGCTTGGTCGAAACTTTTATCACTTCGTCGATTAACTGCGTATCCAATACCTTGGGAATAAACCCTGCGCCAATGCCTTGAATCCCGTGCGCGCCTTTTTCTTCGCCCGATAAAACCGCCGACTCGCTCGGCTCAACGGCAAACGCTTTTACGAAAGCGTTTTTTTCTTTTAAAAATTTCGCCGTACCCGTAAACGTACCGCCCGTACCCACGCTCGCAACGAACGCGGACACGTCCCCGTCCAAGTCCTGGTAAATTTCCACGCCCGTCGTCTTATAGTGTGCTCTCCAATTCGCAGGATTGGAGAATTGGTCGGGGATAAACGAATTGGGAATCGTTTTTTGCAATTCTTGCGCCTTTTCAATCGCACCCTGCATTCCCCTATCGCCGTCCGTTAAAACAAGCTCCGCGCCGTAGGAAAGCATTAATTTTCTACGTTCGATACTCATCGTTTCGGGCATTACGATAACCGCTTTATACCCTTTCGCCTTACAAAGCATCGCAAGCGCAATCCCCGTATTACCGCTTGTCGGCTCAATCACCGTACCGCCTTTTTCAAGCAAACCGCGTTCTTCCGCGTCAAAAATCAACTCTTTCGCGGTTCTATCCTTGACCGAGCCCGTTGGATTAACTCCTTCCAACTTCGCAAACAGTCGCGCTTTAAGGGAATATTCTTTCTCTATGTTTTTCAACCGAAGCAAGGGGGTATTTCCCACCAATTCTTCCATAGAATTAAATACTTTCATACCGTTACCATTTATCCTATTCAACTTCTTAAAAGTATGTTCTAAAACGACAATAAAAAACGAATATTTTTAAACAAATACGGAGTGTAGCCACTCCGCGAGCTATATTCAGTTTTTAATGCTCTTTCTTTTTTAACAACAACGCGCCGACGACAACGATTGCCCCGACGCCGACGGTCCCGCCGACGGAACTACTACAACCTATTCCCTTCGCATTCAATAACGCGAAAAGACCACCTTTCACCACGTCACACGTCCCGACTATGCTATCGTTCACGTCGGAAACTATTCTATCCAATACCGTTTCTTCTTCCAAATCAAGCTTTAGTTTCCCGATTACAGCGCCACAGCCGTCACATAAACCGTCGTCGTTCGAATCGGAATGAGATTCAATATCTCTATGCGCGTCCGCGTGGTTTGCGTAACAATCGTTAGAACACGCGCTCTTATATAAATGATACTCGCCGTTCGTATAAGCGATTTTTGGATAAGCTTCGTTCTCCCTGTTTTCTCCGTCACCCGAAAGACGGGTTTCAATCACTACGTTAAAGGGAACGATAACGCCACGTTCTTGCGCTAAATACATCACTTTAATCGGCACGTCGTCGATAAAATCAAATCCGCCGTCAAAAGTGAAATCGTAAACGTCGTAAAGGGTAACTACTTCCCCGTTTTGGAATTTTGCGTAATGGAAATTATGCAACGCGTAAAACAAATCCATCTCTTTCGCGCCACCCGACTTCGCAAATCGCCCCGTGCCGACCACGTCCGTTTTCTCGCATACGCTTTTGAACTCGCTCGCCGTTTGCAAATATTCAAGATTTATCGGCGTATATAAAGAGTTAAGCTCTCTATTATACCGCGCGTGCGTTAAAAGTTCCGCCGATAAATAATATTCGTTCGCATAGAAAAACGCCACGACTGCGGAAACGGTATTCTCGTAAAAGAACACGTCGAGTTCTTTAGGAATATAGGTAGGGTCGGCGTTTTGGTCTGAACTCGCCGTCGTTGCAACCGCCGTTTTCCGTTTATTCGAGCCTTTATAATCGTCCAACAACTTTTGCGTATCCAAAATCAAACGGCGTAATTGTTCTTGTTTTTGTTCGTCCGTTTCAGTATCCAAGCGGTTTTGGTAATTGCGTATTTGTTTTTCAAGTTCGAAAGCTACGTCCGCGTTCTTTTCTTCCAGCTTACGTTCAATCACGTCCGTCGTCATTACGTTCGGTTCTTTTGCAAGTACGCGCGTTGCGCCTACGTTGAACGTAGCCACAATCATAACCGCTATTAACAAAAGAACGAACGAAAACTTTTTCATTTTCAACACCAAAGACCGCAGTCGTAACCGATAATTCACATTAAAAACTACTTTTATTATAGCAAACCTATAAAAGAAATGCAATTATTTTTACTCGTTTTTACCATTTTTCGACTTTTTCGTCCAAGAAAATCTCTCATTTTTCCGTATTTTGAAAAAAACCAAGCTCTTTCTTTTCTTTTTTGATTTGTAAAATCGTTGACAGTATAAACTCGTTCGTGTTATACTTAATACAATAACAAACGAAAGGAGAAATTTAATGGAAGGAACAATTTGGGCGTTCTTACCCGCCCTTATCGCAATCGTACTTGCGCTCGTTACCAAACAAGTATATATTTCCTTGTTCTTCGGTATCTTCGTCGGCGCGTTTATGTACGCTGGGTTCGACCCCTTGAAAGCTATTTTTACTTTGTATCAAGTAATGAGCGAAAAAGTCGGTTCGAACACCCCTATTATCGTATTTTTAGTCGTACTTGGTATTTTGGTCGTGCTCTTGCAAAAATCAGGTGGCGCGAAAGCGTACGGCGAATGGGCAAGCAAGAAGATTAAATCCAAAAACGGCGCGTTGGCTGCAACGGCAGGCTTGGGCTGTCTTATTTTCGTAGACGACTACTTTAACTGCTTGACCGTCGGTTCGGTTATGCGTCCCGTTACGGACAAATTCAAGGTTTCTCGTTCCAAACTTGCGTACATCATCGACGCAACGGCAGCGCCTATTTGTATCATCGCGCCCATTTCAAGCTGGGCGGCGGCGGTAGCAGGCGAACTTGAAGGGGACGGCTTAATGGTCTTTATGAGCACCATACCCTTTAACGTTTACGCAATTTTGACGATTATTATGGTATTCGCACTTTGCTATTTAAAGTTCGATTTCGGCAAAATGAAAAGAAACGAAATCACAGCGGAAACCACGAACGATTTGCACGCAGGTATTCTTCCTGACGGCGACGAAGAACTCCCCATTCCCGTCAACCCTAAGGGTAAGGTTCGCCACTTGCTTCTTCCCGTACTCGTTTTAATTCTTTGCTGTATCGGCGGTATGCTTTACACCGGTTTCTTCTATAATTGGGACACGAATTTAATCGGCGCAGAACTTCAATCCGCAAACGTAATCGAAGCGTTCTCGAACTGCGACGCAGGTATGTCGCTTGCGATAGGCTCGACGGTAGCGTTGCTACTTATCGCAGTCTATTATATGATAGACGGGGTATTGAGTTTTAAAGAAATCACGGGCAGTTTCACGGAAGGCTTTAAAGCGATGGTTCCTGCGATTTTGATTTTGACTTTCGCTTGGTCGCTTTCGGGCATTATGGGCGCGAAAGGCGGATACCTTGACGCGAAGTTATTCGTGCAAAACAACCTTGCAAACAGCTCTTTCCCCCAATTCTTATTCCCTGCAATCTTCTTCGTACTCGCAGGTGCAATTGCGTTCGCAACGGGTACGTCTTGGGGTACGTTCGGGGTACTCGTTCCCATCGCCGTAACCATTCTCGGCGGTAGCGGTACGCTTACCATTTTAACCGTTTCCGCGACCTTGGGTGGCGCGGTATTCGGCGACCATATCTCCCCTATCTCCGATACGACCATTCTCGCTTCGGCAGGCGCGGAATGTAACCACGTCGAACACGTCAACACCCAACTTCCCTACGCGTCGGTAGTAGCGGTTATCGCAACCCTGTCCTATCTCGTTGCAGGCGCGGTCGTAGGGCTTGGTAGCGTAGTAAGTTGCTTGATTTTGTGGGCTGTTGCGTTACTGCTTTTCGCAGGGTTCGTATTCTTCGTTAAATATATAGACAAAAAGAACTCGGATAACCAAACCGAAACGCCTATTGAAACGGAAACGAACGAATAATTACCTTTTTAAGCGAAACGATAACTAAAAAACAAAACCCAAATAAACGCCCCGCGGGGCGTTTATTTATTTAAAAAATCAATTTTCGTACAAATGTCATAAAAAGTCGTTACGCTTTTTATTTGACAGAAGAAGAATTTAATGGTAAAATATAAAAGTCGATTGTAATCGATTTTTGTATAATAAGAAATTATTTTGTAAAATACGGGAGAAATTATGTTTTATTTAATTTTTTCATTGTTGGCAATAGTTTCAATTTCGGCGTTGTTATTAACCAAGGTTTACAAGAACGAAAACCCGTTGGTTGATAAAATAGCCAAAATAGCGGTCGTAGTTTGGATGAGTTTATACTTTCTCAACCTTTTCCTGCCCGACGGGTTATCGTTGAGAAATTACGACGATATAACGCCGTTTTTAAGCGGTGAACATATTTGGTTCGTCCTTTTAAGATGGTGCAACGACGTTGCGTTCTTGGTTTTGCCCGTCGCGGTGTTCTTCAAAAAGGAATCGTTTATTAAAATTACGGGCTATTTTTTACTTATCGTATGTCTGGCAAACGTTGCCGTTTATTTCCAATACGCGGAATTTTTCACGTCCGAACTTGGTGCGGGGATTGCAAAAATACGGTTTTTCAGCCAAGAATTTAAAGACTTCCTTTATAGCGAAGTTTTCCGCGCTATTTATTTCGGTGGGATAATGCTTTTAGAATTAGTTTTAATCGTATTCGTGGTTTTGCGTAATTTTGAAGTCTTTAAAAAGCCTATCGAAATTAAAAATACGCTTACGACTTTAGGTATATTCGCGCTTTTGTTCTTGTCGATAATGCCTATTTACGCTCCGCAATATATTTTTAAAGGTTACTCGTATTCGTACGTTGACGCGTTCGACACTTTTAAAATGGGCAAGCCTTTCCACTTTATTTGGATAATCAGTTTGATTATTGAAGGCATCGCTTTAACCCTTTTGTTTAAAGATAAAACGCACGAAGACAAATACATAGTAGTCTTAATGCTTTCGCTTTCTCTCGTAATGCAATATCATCAAATGTTTACTTGTATCGGCGAAATCACCGCACACAGAATGCCTTTCCAACTTTGCAATATGGCAGGCTTCTTTATCTTATTGACCCTTTTAACGAAAAGCGAAAGGCTGTATCATTTCACGTTAGTTATTAATTCGGTCGGCGCAATTATCGCGCTCGTAATGTGCGACACTTCGCCGTTCGGGGTCGCTTACGTAATGAATATCCATTATATGTTAGAACACACGAACGTCATCTTAGCGCCAATCCTTTGCGCAACGCTCGGCGTGTTCCCGAAGTTAAAAAACAAAGACGTTTTGGACTCTTTGGCGGGATTTGCGGTATATTTCACGTTCGTACTCGTCGTCGGCGGTATTTTTACCGGTTTGAAAGAATTGGGCGGACCGAACGCGGATTATTGGAATTGCAACTATTTATATATACATAATAAGAGCGAAACGGTAGCGATACTCGGTTTTGTAGCGCCTTTATTCGATATAAAAATCAAATTATTCAATTTCTTTACTTTGAGTTTGGTGCAATTAGTAGTATTTATCGTATTTTCCGCGATTTGCACGGGCGCGTTCTTCGCAATCAAAGCGCTCTTAAATATCGGAAGTAAAAAAACGAAGGAACCGGAGCAAAATGAATCAAACGAACACGGCAACGCCGTTGAGTAAATCGACGTGTAACGCGCTAAGAATCATCTTTGAATTGATGGTACTCTTCCATCATTTATACGCTACGAGCACGGTATTCGGCGAAAAAATAGACGGTTTGGCAGGCGTGATTGCGGTTGGCGGATTTTTAATTATTTCAGGCTACGGCGTCGGCGTTAGTTACCTTGCAAAAGGGGACGGCTATCGAAATAAACTATTAAAAAAACGTATCCCCAAACTGTACGCAATTATTCTAATTGCCGACTTGTTGTATTTGTGGTTGCATTTCTATACGGGAAATACTTTCGAGAACTTTTTCGACTTAGTAATTTCCGTACTGTACCTACCCGTATTCAACGGTTTCGTAGCGTTGTCGCATTATATATATTTTTTGGCGGATTTGATTATTTATTACGCGCTGTTTTGGTTTTTCTCTCGCGCGTTTAAAAGCGAGAAAAAACCGTTAGTTGCGACGGCTATCGCAATACTCGTTTTGGATTTAATCGTCATAGCCGTATTAACCGTCGTCAATATGGAAACGGGTAGCAACCGCCATTTAAGAGCTTGCTTATGCTTTCCGTTAGGGCTGTTGTTAGCGGAAATACTAAAAGACGAAAACGCTCGCGCGCTTTTTAAAACCCTTAAATGGACTTTAGCGACTTGGCTATTCGTCTTAGGCACGGTTTTTTACGCGTTAACGGACGACTCTTCAATGGTAGAATACATTCTACCGATTCTATTCGCTTTTGCGATAATAATCGCGTTTTTCGGCGTTGAAATTAAAAGTAAAGCGATAGAGTATAGCTCGCAGTTAGTCCTTTACGTCTACGTTTCGCACGAGTTTTTCAGAGAGCTTTTCAAATATTGTTATCCCGTCGTACCTGAAAACGTCCGCGCGATTTTGGTCGTAATTACTTCAATTCTCGTCGCTATTATAATCCACGAGCTCGTTAAAAATCTCGCGGATAAAGACCAAAACCGCGTATTAACTAAAAACATAAATTAAAACGCTAAACGTAAAAAAAGGGAATTTCAACAAATAACAAAAGTATAGCCCACCATACTTCGCAAATAGCGAAATATGGTGGGCTTTTCTTATCCACAAAAGATAATCTATTATAAGCGATATTTTTAGCCTTGTGGCTAAAAGTGATATGCCGTTGGCGTGATATTTTGGCAAAGCCAAAGTGATATTAAATAAATCCTTAACTTGCCGTAAGCAAATATCACTGCGTTAGCAATATCACTTGCTGATAAGCAAATATCACAAATCCGTAAGGATTTATTTAGTTGCCGAATCCCTTGCAGGGACTCGGCTTTTGGAGTCCCTTATTTTTATTCGTTTGTATATTTTTTATACTTGCGTCGCGCCGTCCACGGTCAAAGTCGCGCCCGTGATATAGCTTGCCTTATCGCTCGCAAGGAATACGAACGCGTTAGCCACTTCTTCAGGCTCACCCACTCTACCAAGGGGAATCGTCGCCGAAATTCTATCGACGATTTCTTTGGGCAACGCCGCAACCATATCCGTACGGGTAACGCCGGGGAGCACCGCGTTCACACGGATATTGTCTTTACCAAGTTCACGCGCAAGCGATTTGGTAAGCCCGTTGACCGCAAACTTCGAAGTGGGATAACCGCTCCCCGAAGCTTGCCCGTAAATACTAACCATCGAACTGGTATTGATAATCGAACCACCGCCTTGCGCTTTCATAATCGGCGCAACCGCTTTCGAACAATAGAACACCGCGTTGACGTTCAAATTGATAATGTTTTCGAACGCCTTGGGGTCGTAATCGTAAATAGACTCACGCGCGGAAATCCCTGCGTTATTCGCCAAAATATCCACTTTCCCAAACGTTTCTTTCACTTGCGCAACCGCCTTTTCCACTTCTTCGTAAGAAGTCAAATCGGGCGCAAGCCCAACCACTTTCGCGTCCGCGTTTTCCGCCTTTAATTCGGCAACCGCCTTGTCCGCCGTTTCCTTACGCGAGCCGAACAACGCCACCGACGCGCCTTCTTCCAAAAACGCCTTAACGATAGCTAAACCTATCCCACGCGTACCGCCCGTTACGATAGCAACTTTTCCTTCTAACATACCCATACCTTTTTCTCCTTAACGTTTAATTAATCTTCATAGCCGTCGAGCATCATCGCTTCTTCGCTATTTTCAAAATCTTCGTATTGATGGCAAAATTCAGCGAACACTTCGTCCATTAACTGCTCGTCTTCCAAAGGCAACAAGCGTTGTTCGCCGTCCACTTCTTTCAACAAGAACATAACGACTTCGTCTTCTTCCTCTTCCGTTTCAGGTTCTGCTTTTTGGAAGAAACAGTACCAATCTCCCCGATATTCAATCGTACCGATATGCAAAAATTTCTCTACGTTCCCTTCGTCGTCTTCAAGCTCAAGTACGTTATCTTCGTATTCTTCGTTCATTTCTTCTTTTTTCATAAAATTAAAGCTCCTTATATTTTCTCCGTTTAAAACGGCTCAATCCAAAATATCTTCCGCGCTATCGCTATGCGTTTCCGCCCATTCTTTCGCGACCGCTCTCTTTTTCATTCTGGACAAATACCCGTCCAAAATATACGACGCCGCGATAGAATCGATAGACTTTTTCCTATCCCCACGCTTAACGCCCCCTTGAATTTGCACTTCTCTTGCCTGCATCGTGGTAAACCGCTCGTCTTCCAACTCAATCGGTAAATCCGTCTTTTGTTTTAATACTTCGATAAAATCTCTCGTCTTTACCGTTTGCACGCTTTCCGACCCGTCGAAATTGACGGGCATACCGCAAACAATCGTACCTGCCCCCTTGTCTTTGGCAATTTTAGCGATATTTTCGACGTCGGCAAAAAAGCTTTTCGTACGAAAATAAGTCTCGCAGGGCATCGCGTATTCGTTGAACGGGTCGCTAATCGCAACGCCTATTCTCTTGTCGCCTATATCAAAGGCTATAATTCTTTTCCCAATCATAAATTCATTATACCATAACCTAACCTTTTCGTCTATCGTTTCAACGAACTTTTTCCGATTTTTCCGTCGCATTTTTTTATTTTTGCATACTTTCAAAATTTTTTCACATACTGTTTTCAAAACAAAATAAGTCTACGTCACGAAAACGGTTGACGTAGCCGAAAGAAAAAAAGGAGAAAAACTGTATGGAAAAATTCACAATCGGCTTGGCGGTCGGCGCTCTAATCGGTATGGCAATCGTCGCGAACAACCAAAAGACCCGCCGTCTTTTTATCAAAAGTCAAGACGAATTAAAAAGCAAAATCGACGAAATGATTGACGATAAGTTAGATAAGTTCGACGAAATGATAGACGATATAGACGACGAACAGGACGACGAACCCGTTTCGCGCAAATTCAAGAAAAAGCGTACTAACTAGTCGCTCTTCCCATAGGGAATAGCGACAACTAAATAAATCCGCAAGCGGATTTGTGATATTTGTCTACCGACAAGTGATATCGCCTACGGCGGTGATATTTGCCTTACGGCAAGTTAAGGATTTATTTAATATAACTTTGGCTGCAAGTCAAAATATCACGCAAAACTTGTTTTGCATATCACTTTTAGCCACAAGCCTAAAAATATAACTAAATTATTAAATTTTTTTGTGGATAAGGAAAGCACACTACATTTCACTTTTAGTGAATTATAGTGTGCTTTCCTTTTGTTCCGGATAAAAATCCCTAAGGGAAAACGCCCTTAACTTTACGCACGCTTTGGGTTAAGCAAATTCAACTCGTCGTCTTATAACGTCCGTCAAATATTTTTTGCCGTCTTTTGCCGAAATTTTAAGTTGTCTACAAATTGAAGACAACTGATTATTTCTACTTTTTAAGGTATTCCAATATTTACGGGGCGCAGTACTTAAAGACAGCGCTTCTATAATATCAACGGCGCATAACCACCAACGCGAAGTTTCTTTCTCCCACACCGAGCGAACGGGAACGTTATCAAAAAATCTAATAGAAGTTTTAATCATTTTTCTCCTTGCTTACAATCTCAACCATACCGCCTAATCCACCGTTAAGAACGATGCCTATTTTTAAAAGGTTGTCTATAAGCCATTTTTATCATTATACCATATCTAAGCGATTTTATCAAGATATTTCCAATATTTAGAGAAACACATTTTTATATTTTGAAGAAAAAAATCGCCACAAAACGGCGTAAAATCAAAGCAGGGATAATGGTCAATACAGATAGAAATTAAAATCAAAATAAGTAGCAAGTTCGTAATTTTATTTTAATAAAAGGGAATTTTACTGTCTAAAGCCTATCAAAAGATATTGAAAAATCTCGTAGTTTATGATATACTATAATTATCTTAAACGAAAATTTTGAGAACTGAAATAAGGAACAAAGCAATATGGCAAATTTAGATTTGACTTTTATATCAATATTTGAGCAAATCAAAGCGGATATTTTTCAAACAAGAAACAAAGTTTTAAGCGACGCTAATCGAGAATTACTTTCAATGTATTTTAGAATTGGTAAAGTTATAGATGAAAACGCTAAATACGGCAATAACTTTATCAACGAATTATCTCACCACTTGAAGATGGAATTCCCGAACGCAGACGGCTATTCGCCAAGAAACCTTGCAAGAATGCGTAAATTCTACGCAACTTACGGCGATTTAGCAAATTTGCCACCGGCAGTGGCAAATTTGCCTTGGACTCATAATTTTATTTTAATAGAAAAAATAAAAGAATCTGAAAAACGTAATTGGTACGCTATAAAATGTTTGGAAAACGGTTGGAGCAAAACCGTTTTAGAACACCAAATCGAGTTAGAGTTGTATGAACGTCAAGCAGACTCTTCTAAAAAATTAACGAATTATGCAAGCCGTCTACCAACGCCACAAAGCGAACTCTCTCGTGATATTATAAAAGACCCGTATATTTTTGAACTTGCAGGCTTACAAGAAAAAATCGTTGAAAGAGATATTGAACAAGCAATGCTTGAACAAATTAAAACGGTTTTACTCGAACTTGGCAAAGGCTTCTCTTTCGTAGGTAATCAATATAGAATTTCAACACCCCATAACGATTATTTAATTGACTTATTGTTCTATCACTTAGAACTTCGTTGTTACGTGGTCGTAGAACTTAAAAACGTTGATTTTAAGCCAGATTTCGTCGGTCAACTTCAATTTTATATCACGGCAGTTGATGAAACGCTTAAAAAAGAAATGGATAATCCTACCATTGGCTTATTGCTTTGTAGGGGCAAAGATAGATATTCGGTAGAATGGTCTCTTAAAGCAACGACAGCGCCCATAGGCGTTGCTTCGTATGAAGTAAGGAACTATCTTCCTACTGAAGAAGAATTAAATAAATATTTGAAGTAATTGCGCTTTTAAGCAAAAACGAGAACTTGGAGTTTTACGTCCAAGTTCTCTTTTTCTTTTTTAATTTCTTGAAAACTGCAATATCCTTAAACTTTAATGATTGTACGGCTATTGCAGTTTTTTAAGCCTTCGTTTTGTATCTTAGTTAGCGTTAGCCGAAACTACGATATCTCTGATAACTAATTGCGATGCTAAGGTGGGATTGGAGTTCAAAAGGTCTTCTACGTCCAAACGTACGCTCGTAATCGTATAAGCGGAAGATTTAGCAGAACACTTAAAGGTTACCTTTGCATAACCACCGCCGATATCTACGTGCGTTACGTAAGAGAATACGTACGAACCGCTAGCGTTGAAATAGCCGTTCATCTTATCCAAACGTCCGTAATCGTACATAGTAACCGTAACGTACATATCTTTACCTGCTTCTACTTCGATAGCTTCCGCAAGATTCAATTTAATATAAGGGTCGCTTGCTCTCGTAAACGTAATAACAAGTTCGTCGTTTACCAAACGAGCCTTCTTGTATTCCGTTGCAGCCAATACACCGCCACCACCCGTGTAGTTGGCTACGGAAGGAGTGCCAATGAAGGTGGTAGAACCAACCGTCCACGTATCCGTGCTCGCAACACTCGACAAGTCAGTCACTTCGTCTGCGGAACAACGTACAATCTTACTGAAATATAAGTCGTATTCAGTCCCGCTTAACGTGGAGTCACTTACGATATGGTTGATAAGGAAGTAGTAGTTTGCCGATTTTGTCATGCTGCTTGCAGGGATAACAATTTTCGTCCAAGCGTTAGGCATCAACTTGTGACCCGTCGTAGTATAATCACTCTTAACCGAGAAGAATAATTTGTTAGGAGCCGTCGAATATACGTTGAATACCAAGTAATCGCCGTCTTGCAAGAATTCTTGGTCTGCACTGCTCATTTGAGAGTTGCTCGGAGCATACAGAGCGTACGCGTTTGAGCCATACTTGACACCCTCAAACTTAGTGGAGCCTCTTTCATCGCCATAAGCCTTTTCCGTAGTGAACGTAACCGACGTATGGTTGTTACCGCTCTTATAATACATTTGACTCATATCTACGCCAAGGGGAGAGTCGTAGAAGAATATCGTATTGGCATCTTCGCCCGTATGAAGCGAATCATAGTCACCTACCGTCACGTTGGTGATGATAATTTCAGAGCCGGAGCCCGTTGCGGTCGTATTGCCCAAAGGCGTGATGCGGAACTTGCCAACGGTCGAACCTTTTGCGATACGGAATACGTAGGTCGTGTAGCCGTTACCTTCATCTATCGTCAACCCTTTCTTTGCACCAGTGAGCGCAGAGCCACTTTCATTGAACTCTACTACCGTGAACAAGTTAGCGTCTGCGCCTTTTGCGGTAATATATACAAACTTATCTTCCGACGTCGCATCAATAGGTGTCTTAAGCGACGCTTCAAAACCTGCGTAGGAGTGAGCGCCAAGCGTTATCTTGACACCGCCGTCCATTGGATACAAGCCCTTTTGCATTTTAGGCATAGTATCTACGCCACGCATTGTCGCTACGCCCTTGAAGGTCATATCGCCAATGTTCCATTCGTTCGTGCCTTCAACCGAGTAATCGTCAATCCACTTAGCGTACAAGTTGGTCGTCGTAGAAGAAACTTTCGTCGTTGCATAATCCCACTTTTGCGTGCCTGCTTTATTATACCAACCTTCGATTGATTTTCCGTTTTCCGCAAGCGTGTACACATCGGCAAGCTTTTGGTTGTAAACACCCGTCGTTTTGTATAATTCGTCGCCGTCGGCGTCGCGATAAACGACGTCGTAAGTAAGGTAGGTGCTTTGCAAAGTCGCCTTTTCAGCGTCGTCAAGGTTTGCGTCGTTATTATACGCCCAATCTGCTACATCTGCAACCGACGTGGTAACTACGTTGGAATAAATCGGAGCGGTATCAGGGTTTGCGTCGTCGTCGATATACGCGCGCATAGAAATATCCGTGGTATATTGCGTTTCAGGAACGCCATACAAATGTACGTACGCTTCTTTTCCGTTTTCCGTCGTTTTCCAAGTAATCGGGGAGTCTACCAAATCTTTGCTGTCATAACCCACCGTCAACTCGTCCGCGCCTAACGTAGAAGCAGGAATCAACAACACGCCCGACGTCGCGCCTTCTGCAAGAGTTACGTTTCCTAAGCCAACCGTAAAGCGAATGCCTTTGCCGTAAGTTTCGTCAGGTATACGCAAAGACGCTTCTTTTACTTCGAAACCGTCTAACGTGTTCGCCGATACTGCAACCGACGCGTTGTTTAACGAGCCGAAACCAAGAGCAATGCTACCGCAACATACGATACTTGCAAGTAATAATTTTCTTTTCAAATTTTTCATACTCTTAATCTCCTTTAACTAAAGTCCCCGTTATCCGTCGGTTCGCCCCAGCCCCATTGTAAGTAAGTGTCGCCTGACGACGTTAAGATATCTTCTACGTCTAATTGCAACGTCTTAATTTGGGGGCTTTCATAATTAGTTTGTTTTTTAGCCATATTAAACCTCCTTTTCTTATCCATTTTATCAATTTAACGGCATTCCCGCCGTCCAATTACCACCGTTTTCGTCCGTTTCGTCCGTTTCCGAATCTTCGGGCGAGCCACTTTCTTCGTCTTCCGAATTATCCGGTTCGTCCGTTTCTTCTTCGGAATCGTCTATCGTGATATCGTCGCTACCGTCTGAAATTTCTCCGTTTCCGTTAAGGAAAGACAAAAATTCAAAGCTTTCGCAAGAACACATTGAAAAACAACACATTAACGACAAAATCGCTATTAATTTCGCTATTTTTTTCATTCATTCACCTTTTTTATTTTCGGTTACTTCTCCGTAATTATATTATAATATAATTAGCTTTCACGAGTCGTTGCTTTTTTTGACGAAAATATTTCGTTTTTTGACTAATAGTTTTGTTCAAACCCGTTTGGGTTATAAAACGACTTTCATACAGTCTATGGACTTTTTCCATTCTTCGACGCTCGCGTAGTCTTGGGGGTAACGTTCGTAAAGACAAGAAACCAAATCGTTTTTGGTTACGTTTTTCGCGTCTACGCCCACCCAAGAACGAACTTCGCCGATTTTATACGTTTCTTCGTTGAGCCAAACCCAAAACGGAACGGGCCAAAGGCGTATCTGCGCGTCAATCGTATCGTAAACGTCCTTATCTGCGCCGGCTTGACCGTGGTGCGCCATTTGCACGATATCGCTTTTGAGTTTTTCTCCGTACGTTTTCAATAATCTTGCACCGCTAACGACGCTGGTATCCGTCAAAAACAAGCAAGTTTTGCTATCGCCGTTTTCCGCGCCTACTCTAATAACCATAGAATTGCCGTTTACTTGGTCGTCGGTTTCGCTCCACGTTTGCAAAATATCTAATTTCACGCCGTCAATCGTAAAACTCAACCCGTTTGCTACCGTTTCCGCGTTTACGACCTTGCCGTTAAGGTAATCGTAATAGCTATCGCCACAGTCGATTTTATTGACTTTTGCGTAAGTATTCAACGCCGATTTCAACGTCGAAAGTTTATTCAAATCGTAATCGCTTTCGTGGAACTTGCTTTGCGCAAAGTCGGGGAAATCAAAATAAATATTATTGATTTTATAATTGGAATTTTCGTCGTAACCACGTAACATCATCGACATTTCGCCGTAATGGTCGGAATGCCCGTGCGATAAAAACCACGCTTCGACTTCGAAATAGTCGCCGTCGTTTAAGCCCAAAATCGCGCGAATTACGGACGGTAAATACGGTTTATCTAAATAGATTTCATTTCCGCCGTCAATGACGATAATTTTATCGTTCGGAGTCTTAATCACGTGCGCTTGCATTAAAATCCCTGCGTCAGACGTAGGTTGATAAATTTCTATTTTCTTTTCCATAATTAATACTCTACTTCTATCTTATTTTCGCTTAACATATCGCTATCCGCAAAGAAAGGATGTTCCCGTCTCGTTTCTTCGCAATACGTCGTTTTCGTCCATTTTTCGCCGTTAAACGTTACGTCTTTCGTTGCTTTATCCACCTTTTTAAATTCCAAAGTGAATTTTTTGCCCAAGTATTCGAATTCTGCCGAACAATCGCCGAATTCGTCGGGCATACAATGTTTCAACGTCAAGCCCGTTAAGCCGTACGTAATGCCGTAGAAATACGAATACACGTTACGCAATACGTAAGAAACCGTACCCGATAAGAATTGTAATTCTACTCTATGCAAATTAGCGGAGTCGTTGCTGTAAGCGTTCGCTATCGCATAGGGGGGCGCGAACGTCATTTCTACCGGTGCGTACGCTTGTTCGATGGGAAGGATATAACGGGTGGCTTTATAAGCCGTTGCCTTATCCCCTGCTATACAGCTCGCTCGTACTAAAAAGCTTTGCGCGTGGTTGTAAGGACACGCGATAGAGAAAGAACCGTTACCGACTCTGCCGGCATTGGATACTTCGCGTTTATAATCACAACTACCCGTGTTATAACCCATTCTGCCAAAGCTTTTCTTTTCGATATTTTCAAGCACGCTCTTGCGCATTTCTTCGTCCGCTACGCCGGAAATAATTGCCCAAGCGTTGCTGACAAGGAAAAGTCTGCTTTCGCCGTCGGGGTCGTTATCCGAAAGTAACCATTTCCCTTCGTCGTTGAAATAGCCGTTGAAGAAGCCTTGTTTATTAAACGCATTTTCTTTTAACGCAACGATAAACTTGTCGCGCGCCGTCGAATAGCTTTGAACAAGGGCTTTGCAGTTTTCGTCCAACTTGCCGAGCGTATCCAGCCAGTTGAATATCTCAATCATATATTTTAAGTTGAGCACGGTTTGCGCGGTAACCGTAACCGTTTCACCGCGTCCTTTAGAGCCAACTGCGTCCATAATATCCCACCAATCGCCGTACCAAGCCTTACACAAGCCGTGTTCGCCGACGTTTTCAGGACGGATATAATAATCAACGCATTGTAAAATATGTTCTAATACCGTACTTTGCGTATCCGAATCCAACCACCAAGTCGTTTCGAAAAGGAAATCCGCGTTTCTAAAGGTCAAAT
>SVHK01000023.1 GCA_015055865.1 Clostridiales bacterium
GCAACGAAGTCGGATTCGCAGTTTACTTCGATAAGCGCGCCTACTTTACCGTCAACGTAGCAAGCTACGATACCTTCCGCTGCGATACGGGACGCTTTCTTATCAGCTTTCGCAATCCCTCTTTCGCGAAGAAGTTCCGCCGCCTTGGTCATATCGCCGTCAGCGTCCGTCAATGCTTTCTTACAATCCATAACGCCAGCGCCGGTCTTTTCGCGGAGCGCCATTACGTCTTTAGCCGTGAATGCCATAAATTTTTATCTCCTATTATTTAGAATGTATTTTTTAATTTTAAATTTACGCGTTTACTTCCGTTGCAACGACTTCTTCAATATCCGTTGCGGGAGCTTCTTCCGTTTCAGTCGCCGCTACGAGCGCTTCTTCGCCTTGGTTTGCTTCGATAACTGCGTTTGCAATTACGGACGAAATCAATTTGATTGCGCGGATAGCGTCGTCGTTACCGGGGATAACGTAGTCAACGACGTCGGGGTCGCAGTTGGTATCGGTAATCGCAACGATTTTAATACCAAGTTTCTTCGCTTCTTTAATAGCGATGTCTTCGTTGTGGGGGTCAACCACGAACATAACGCCGGGCATCGACTTCATCGTCTTGATACCGCCAAGATTCGTTTGCAACTTTTCCATTTCTTTCTTAAGAAGCATAACTTCTTTCTTGGGCAACGCTTCGAAATCGCCGTTTGCTTCCATAGCTTCGAGCTTTTCAAGTCTTTCAACGCGAGAACGCATCGTCTTGAAGTTAGTCAAGCAACCGCCGAGCCATCTGCTGTTAACGTAGTATTGACCACATCTTTCAGCTTCTTCTTTGATAGCTTCTTGCGCTTGTTTCTTCGTACCAACGAAAAGAACGCTCTTGCCTTCTTTAACGCTTTCACATACGAACTTGTACGCGTCTTCGATGAGAGTAGCCGTCAATTGCAAGTCGATAATGTGAATGTCGTTTCTTGCCGCGAAGATGTACTTCTTCATCTTGGGATTCCACTTTCTCGTTTGGTGACCAAAGTGAACGCCTGCTTCTAAGAGCTGTTTCATAGTAATAACTGCCATAATTCAAACCTCCGTTTTACCTCCTCGCCTTGCGTTGGCTCGCAACATTATCCGCATTAAAAGATTTTACGGACACGGATTGCGCGCAATATACGAGTGTGAATTTTTAGCTTAACTATTCTACCACAAGCGTAAAATATTTGCAACTTATTTTACCCTATTTTTGCGGTTTTTTTTAATTTTTTTTCCTTTTTTTGGGGTTTTTTGGACATTTTTTTAGTTTTTCTTCCAAAATGCCGCAACCAAGCGAAAAGCCTGTTCCGCCGTTCTAGACAAATTCTCGTAAGCGTAATCCGTTTGCATTGCTCTTTCCAAAACGCACGGCTCACGCAAAATCGGGAAAAACGCATCAATCCCCACTTCATTGCACGCCCCTGCGTCTTTGGTAACCGCACCCGAGAACGCCACCACAGGCAACGCGTAATTTTTGGCAATCTTCGCTATTCCAACAGGCGCCTTGCCCATACCCGTTTGTCCGTCCAACCGTCCTTCTCCCGTAACGACGACTTCCGCGGCGCTAATTTTTTCTTCCAACCCCGCCACGTTCGCTATAAGCTCTATGCCCGAACGAAGCGCGCCGTTCAAGTACGCGCAAAAAGCAAATCCAAGTCCGCCTGCCGCACCTACGCCTTCTACGTTTTTAAAGTCAACACCGAGCGTCTTTTTTGTTAAATCCGCGTAGTTTAAAAGCCACCCGTCCATCAAGCGGATACTCTCTTTCGTTCCACCTTTTTGCGGCGCGTACACTGCGCTACATCCGCTTTCACCGCAAAGAGGATTTTTGACGTCGCAGGCAATTTGAAATCGGCAGTCTTTCAGCGCAGGCAACGCGTTTTCTTTTCGAATTTCTTTCAAAGACGCAAGCCCTTCCGCGCCTAACGGAATTTGTTTTCCGTCGCCGTCCAAGAACTCAAAGCCAAGCGCTTGCAACATACCTACCCCACCGTCGTTAGTTGCGCTACCGCCTAACCCCACGATAAAATCACGGTAACCTTTTTTAACGGCGTCTAAAATAATTTCGCCCAACCCGTAAGTCGTGGTTTCAAGCGGATTACGTTTTTCTCTCTCTATCAAGGTAAGACCTGCCGCAGTCGCCGTTTCAACGACGACCGTTCCGTTCGGCGTGACTCCGTACTCCGCGTCCACCTGCTCGCCCAACGGACCGCAAACTTTTAGCTTATATATTTTACCGCCCGTTGCCGTAACGACGGCTGAAGTCGTACCTTCTCCTCCGTCCGCAATTGGACACACGAGCGTTTCGGCGTTCGGAATCGCTTTTTTTATCCCGTCCGCAACGGCAAAACCTGCTTGAACGCTCGTCAAACTTCCCTTAAAACTGTCTATTACTATTACAACTTTCATATTTTCAATCACCTATTCTTCGAATTCGTTCGCCAACTCCAAGCAAACGGGATAATGGTCGGACAAATAGATTCCACAATGCTCGTCAAGCCAAGTTTCAACGCTTTTTATTCTATTTTCCAACGCCGTAGAAAGGAATATATAATCGATTTGACAACGTTCTTCCGTTTCGAAATCGTGATACGTTACGCCAATTCCTTTCGTCGCATCAACGAGCCAAGTTTTTTCACGGACGAAACGCAACGTTTCAGAATCTTCAAAAGCGTTAAAATCCCCTAAAATAATCGTTTTGTTTTTATCCACGCTATCTTGACGTTTTTCAATATAATTAAAAACTACGCCCAAGCCCAACTTTTTCGCTTCGTCGGATATGTGATCCAAATGTAAATCAAAAACGTTCAAAATCTCAAACGTCTTTTTACAAAGCAATTTTACGTAAGCGCAAACTCTTGGATATTCGCTTTGATTTTCAAATCTAGACCCTGCGATATAAGGCGTCGGACTCATCCAAAACACGTCCGCGCCCAAGAGCGTAAATTCGTCTTTTAAAAACGCGACGAATAAACCTTCCTGCTCGTATTTTTCCGTGCGAAACGAACCGAAAAACTCATACTCGGGCAACGTTCTTTTTAATAATTCCAAAGAATCGGGAATAACTTCTTGAAAGGCAATTACGGAAGGTTTTTCCTGCATAATCTTATCGTAAATAAACCCAGCGCGATGAATAAACGCGTTCACACCGTCAATCGCTTTCCATAAACAACGCAAATTCCAAGACACTACTTTCATTATTTTCTTCTTCCTAATTATTAAAATATTTTCTAATATGCATCTTTAAAATAAAAAGATAATCCTTTACATCGCGAAAGAAATCTTTCGTATGACGGCAGGGAATTTTTAGTTTGTCTTGCGTGCAAGACAAACAAGTGTTTCCACGTGGGTCAAAAGAGCAAAAGGTATATTTTTGTGCCAAAAACGGGGGTGGAAACTCCAAAAGGTATATTTATTCTATACTTTTCACATAGTCTTCTTCAAGTATAGAAAACCTGCTAAAATACGCTACCTCATCAAGATTGTAAACCCCTGTATCATTCGCATGAAAACAAACATAGATGATATTTAACGTTTCGGGGTTATATATTACTTTTTCAATATCTGCCCACCCTACATTCGATTCAACATCATCTTCACGGTGATATATTTCATAGGAATCTTGAAAGACGATTTCCGTATACCCATTCGAGTAATAAGCATCTTTTTTGTAAAGATAATCGGGATGATCCTCAGCATTTTTAATAAGTTGGTAGAATTGTTCTTCCGTCACCGATATTCAACGAAAATTTCGTAGCAAATATCCATATATGCGAGCAAAGTATATGAATAGCTATTTACTTCATATTCGTCAATCTCACTCGGTAAAAAAGACGGAATATCCAAATAAGATTCCCACTTGCCATATTTTTGGGGGTCAGTGATATATTTGCTACCAAACTGCATATCGCATCCTACAAGAGAAAAAATCATAATCAATGTCACAAGCATCGCTATTAAAGAGTGTTTCTTTTTCATACAATCTCCTTTCGATATGTTATACCGTACTGCTGTAAAACGAAGTTTCGAGCTTTGCTCAAAACTCACATTTGTCCCAACGCAAAATTGGGGCATTTTTTGATTTTGAACACCGATTTTGGTAGGGGACGGCGCCTTCGACGTCCCGAGAAGCCTCAAATGCGCGTTACGGGCTGTCGTGGGCGCCAGCCCCTACGGGTTTTGCGGTTATTTTCTCGTCAGACAAACCACGCTTTCGACACTTGTCTTGGTTTCCCAAAAAATTTTCCGTACTTCTTTCCCCTCTTTATACAAAGGGAAATTAAATTCTATTGATTTCAAAGGCATAGTCCACTTCTACCTTGCCCGCTTCTTCCAAAGAATATTCGGGGTTCGTATAGAAATTAGCAGGAAGTTTCTCTATCGCTTCCATAAGCGCGGTTTTCAAATCTCGTCCGTCGGGAATTACGGTTAAGTCTTTCGCGCCGTACATTCCAATTTCTTCTTTGAACGTTCCCAATACCATTTCGGGGTGGTTATGGAAATACTCGTTGACAAGGTATCCGTCTTGTAATTCCTTACTTGCAAGCCATTTCGTATGGTCTAAATGAAAACATACGGGAATATTAAAATAATCTGATGCCGATTTAACCATAGAAGTTAAAAGCGACATATTTCTACCTTGAAGGTCAACACCAAGCCCCATTAAAAGTGCAGGTGATTTTTCTTCTTCACAAGTTTCTAAAACTGCTTTCATCATCTCATAATTACTGATGTCGAAAGCAGGAATCGCGTATTTCTTTTCTCTTGCATCAGCAAGCATTTCTTTTATTGTACAAAACATTTTTAATCCTCCAACTTGGTTTGTAATTGATTATACCATAAAAATTAACATTTGTCAAATACATTTGTTGCAAAACTTTACTTGACAAATAAAATTTTTTTTGATATACTTTACTTAAACTTTATGAAAGGTATCAACAAGATGAAAAACCAAAAAATGCTTATGGCGGAAGTTTCGTTATTATACTATAAAAAAGGTTATACGCAACAAGAAATCGCCGAGGTTCTAAATCTCACACGTCAAACTGTTTCTAAATTACTCACAACCGCAATCAATGAAGGAGTTGTAGAAATAAAAATACACAATCCTGTACTCGAAAATGTAGACCTACAAAAAAAACTGCAAAATAAATTTAATATTCACAGCGTTATTTGTAGCGTGAGCAGCAATAACGATGAACTTAGAAAATTAGCAACAATTGAGCAAGCGATTGAATATCTTTCCCCTATTTTACAAAAAGGAAACTTGAAAATTGCCATATCTTGGGGCAGAAGCGTGCAAAGTTTTATCAAGTATATGCCTTCAATTACAACGAGTAGAAACACTGTATTCCCTTTATTTGGAGCAACGGAACACGAACAACAATGCTTTGTCCCCAATGAATTGGTTCGCGAGTTTGCAAAAAAATTAGATGCTCGCGCGCAATATGCTTGGTTTCCCTATCAGCCTGAAAACGAACAAGATTTTTTCTTATTCCAACGTACCGCGTATTATAAAAGTATGCAAGAATATTGGAATAGTTTTGACCTTGCTATCACTGGCATAGGCAACAATACCGCTTTCCGTTTATTAAACCCTATGTTTTCAGTAAACGGAGAAATAAAAAAGGCGGTCGGCGATGTTGCAACACACTTTTTCGACGAAAATGGGGAATGGATTGAAACAAGCGAAAAAACCTTACGCATTTCTGCAAAACATTTAAAATCCACAGGTAAAAAAATTGCAATCGCCTATGGTAACGATAAGGTAGATGCAATTATCGGTGCAATCAAAGCAGGTTTTGTCGACACACTCATCACAGACGAATATACAGCAAGAGAACTGTTTACTGCAAAAAATTAATTGTATTATTACCACAAAAAATTAATTGTATTATTACCACAAAAAATTACAGGGGGGCCTGGTCTATTCGACCAAGCCCTTCTGCTCGCACTAAAATCCTCTATAACTTATACTTTCAAAACACCTTCAAGCGGAGTCAATCCCCAAAGATCGGTAAGCCCCTTTAAGATTTCGTCAGGGATAACGTTTACAACATGACCGAGCGACAGCATACTTGCTCCTATTAGTATAATTTTCTATATTATACAATATTTAGCGTTAAAAATCAAGTTATTCTACTATATATTGTGCTTTTAGGTACAATTCTCTATAATAGTCCACAAAATAACAGCCGAGGGATACCCTCGGCTGTTTTGAACTTTTTGAAAAATAAATATATAATTTTCGGTTTGCTCACATTTGCTCACATTTTTTGAGTGCTTAATGGGCAAAAATCTTGCAATTTTTTGCTTGCAAATTGCTTGCATTTTGTACGACAATTTACGAACTAAAATCATTTGAAGTAATAATAGCGCAAGGGACTATGCACTTGAAATCCTTTGTTTTCCGTTGATTGCCGTTCAAATCATTTCAAGTATTTTCAAGTAATAATAAGGTCGAAAACTTAAAATCCATTGAGCAAAAAAAATGGTCTGCGCTTGCAAACCACTTCTTGTTTTATATAATTTCAAAATATTTCAATGTTTCCTTGATTGCTTTTACCATTTTCTCCGACGGGTGTTGACGAGACTTTTTCAATTCCTCAACTGCGTTCGGCGCATCGTACATAGGCAAACCTAAATCACGTTTTACTTCCGCAATATAAGCCGTGTGAACTTTGAACCCATAAGTTTCTTCGATATAATCTTGTATCATCTTATACGTTACTTTTTCTTTGGGTTTATTTGCCTCTATACGCTGAGCAATCTTCTTTAATGAAAGTTCGCCTTCGCCCTCTCCAAACTCAATTTTTACGTTAATTGTACTATCGGGTTTTTTTTGGGAAAGTTGAACAAGAGTTTCCACGTGTTTGGTTTGGGGGAACATATCATACGGTTGAATAGACGAAATTTCATACGCGCCGTTGCCGTCGCCCTTTTTCAATTCGCCGTTCACTTCCACTAAGTAGCCCGTCAAAAGACCTAAATCTCGCGCAAGCGTCGCGGGATTGCAACTGATAATCGTCAATTTAGGAATTCCACTTTCGCAAAGCGCTTTTATTACGCTACGCGCAATCCCTGCGCGCGGAGGGTCTAATATTAACCCCACTTTTTCCCCTTTTTCCTTTTGCAATACTTTTGGCAACTCTTCTTCCACGTATCCGCAAATATTCGTCATATTTTTTAATTTATTTTTCACTTTTAAACTATTCGCGCAATCAACCGCTTCTTTTTCAAGTTCAATACCGTAAACGCGTTTACAATTTTTAGCAAGCATCGCCGTTAAAAGCCCACCGCCCGAATAGGCGTCGATAACTACGCCGTTTCCGTCGTTAGACACCGTTTTGACCGCCGAACGATAAAGTTTTGTCCGAACGTTTTCGTTGACTTGTAAAAAGGTAACGGGTCCGGCTTCAAAGCGAATGTTTTGCTCGACGCCTTCAAAAGTCGCAGGGCCAAAAATCAACTTAAATTCATCGCCGAAAATAACGTTCGTATCTTTCGCATTCACGTTCAAATACAAACTAAACGAAGAAAATTCTCTTTGCAAAAGCGAAAGCAACCTATCAAGCCCCGTTATTTTTTCATTCGCAACGACGAGCGTAAAAATAAAACTTCCTGCTATTTCCCTTGCAACGATATGTCTAATTGTTCCCGTCTTTCTAACTTCGTCGTACCCGTGTACGCGACATTCGCGCATAAACGCTTTTATAACCGCAATCAATTTCCCCGCCCAATCGGGATGAATCGCGCACGCGTCAATAGGAATAATCCGATGACTTCTTTCCGCGTAAAATCCGATGACGTCGTCGCCGTTTGCGTCCACGCCGATAGGGAGCTGAAGCTTATTTCTATACCCGTATTCCAAGTCACTCTTGACGGCAAGCGGTACGTCAAATTCAATACCCGCGATTTTTTTCAAACAATCGCGTACGATATTCGACTTAATTTTAAGTTGCGCGTCGTACCCTACGTGTTGCAATCGACACCCACCGCAACGCAAAAACGCGCCACATTGCGGTTGTACCCGCTCTTCCGCAGGCGTAAATATTTCTTCCACCTTCCCAAACCCGATATTATCTTTGAGTTTTAAAATTTTAAAACGTACTTTTTCACCGGGTAAGCAAGAAGGCACGAAAAAGGTTGCCCCTTCGTGCCTAATAATTCCTTCGCCGCTCGAACCAAGACCTTCGACGGTTGCGCAAATGCTATCGTTCTTTTTCATAATTCACCCCATTTCATCAAGGCGTTATTTTTTCAAAAACCGCGCGACGAAGTTGTTTACCACGCCACGACATTTATAGGACGCGTAGTCGTAAAACACGAAAAACAGCGTACCTGCTATAAGGATAACGGGTATTGCGTACTTATCCACGAAATCCAACGTAGTGGACATACCGAACACAAACCGCCAAATTAAGTACATAGCTCCGTCAAACCACAAGGCTTTTATAAAACAAGCCACCCAAGTATTGATTTTTACGCGTAATTGCAATTCGTTGACAAGCGGATGCAATCCAAAAAACACGATAAAGGGTAAAATATCCCAAAACCTTGCGGAATTGAAAATCAAAGCCAAAATACAACCGCCAACGTACGCAAGCGCGTAACCTTTAAAGCTTTGCTTGGAAAGCGGTAACATTAACGCAACCGCCGAAAATAAGTAACCTGAAAAAAGCAACACTTCCGAGTACGAGCCAATCGTTAAGAAAATAACGACGAACGCGCACGCGAGCGCCGAAAGCGCTATTTCGTATGCAGATATTCTCTTCATCGTTTAACGGCAACCGCAACAAAGGTTGAATAAGCAGTTTATACAAAGGTTCATATAGCAACAAGAAATACAATCCGCGCAAGCGTTACCGCCCATTTGCGGTTCGTCGTAATTCTCCGAACGAGGCGCGGAAGAATACGGGTTTTGGTTATACCCACCGTTTGCGTTTTGACCTGCGCGCGCGTAATCGTTCTTCGCGTTCATTTTATTGTACGCGTCGCGATATTTTACGTTCGTTTCATCCATTTGCATCGCAAGTTCAAGTTGTTTCTTACTCTCGTTCACCCAATTCTTTTTATAGAATATCACGGCTTGTAAATAATGCCATTCCGCCGAACGTTCGTTAAATTCGTCAAGCAAACGTTGCGCTGTTTCCACGTCGTTGTTCTTAATAGCGTTCGCAACCTTTTCAAACGCGCTTTCGCCGTCCGTATTCGTCTTACTTTCCGTTCGCGCGGACGTGATTTCAGCGTATGCCGAGTCGAGTTTATTCAACATTCTCGCCGCCTCGTTCCCAGCTTCACCGTCCAACCAACGTTCTTCTTTATACTTTTCTTTTAGCGTGTCGTAAGCGGTTTTGATTTCTTCGTCCGTAGCCGTTTCGCTTACGCCGAGCAATTCGTAATATTCTTTCAACATAAAAACTCCTTCTTTTCGGGTCATTTCCCCAAGTTCATTTCTTTTTGCGAACACGCACAAGGTTTGCCGGACATTATCCGCTTCGTCGTCGTCGCTAGTCCGCGCAATAAAATATTATCGCACAAATCCCGATTAAAATAAAACTTAATTTGCGGTAAAAGTTCTCGTATATCGTAAAAAAGCGAATGAAAAACGAACTCTATATCGCTCTGATACTTTTCAACGAGCTCTTTTTTCGAACGGGCGTGATAACTCAACGCAAACGCGTTGTACGCGCCTTTCTTCTTGTCTTTATCAAAATCGTCCAACGCGTCGATTAAATAAATCCACTTCCCAAGCGCGTAAAAAAGCGCGTGCGTTTGAGCAGTTTTTTTATCTTCAAGCAAATAATCGGAAAGTTCCGCAAGCATTTTCGCCGTCGAATCCGCCGCCCTGTCGATACTCGCTACGTTTTGTTTTTCAAGTTTTTCTTGGTCGGCAAGCCGACTTTCGATAATTCGAGTAATTTCAGGATAACGCGTCTTTACCCGTCTATGTCCTTTTTGAAACCACAAGCGTTTTCCTTTCCCCCTGTCGCCGTCCTTAATATCGTCGGTATATTTAAAATATACTAGCTCGGTATTAACTGCGCCGAGTTTACGGGTAAGTTCGTCCACTTCCGCCATCGGTTTTTTGCGAATATGGTGGGTCAAACAACGGCTCTTTTCTATTTTCACGTCAATCCCTGCGATATTATGCAAGATAACGGAAAGAAAAGTAACGTCGTAGGAAAGCCCCATACGCGCCGTTTGACCGCAAACTTCGGAGATACCTTTGCATACGCCACAGTACATCGCCTTATATAAAACGTCGTCTTTCATATATAAATACGGCAAATCCGTACGCACGTAACCGAACATTTGACACTCCCATTCTTTATTGTTAGCTTTTTTTAACTATATTATTATAACACGCCTAAAAATAAAAGGCAAACAAAAATCCGCCATTCACAAGAAATAACGGATTTTATCACAAAATTAACAAATTTTAACAACGCTCGTATTATTTTCCTTCGCCGGTAGGTTCAGGGACGATATTTCCGTCCACAAAACTCAATACCGCATCGCTCATTTTCTTTATGTCGTTTGCAAGCGCGCCTTTAAACCGCAAGGGCTTATAACGAATTTCCATCAACGCTTTAGGCGGTTTCATCGCAGTCAAAAGATTCAATCTCTTTACACCCTTAAAACTGTCCTTAACGTCGTTGCCCGACAACGCATAAAGCACGTCTTGGGGGAACTTGTACGGATTCGCCGTCGATAACACTACCATCGGCGTTTCATCCTTTTCGTCAACTTCTTTGTCTTTATACTTAAAGAAAACCGCCAACGCTACGCCCGTATGCGTATCCATAGCGTAGCCGTATTCTTCGAAAATTTCGTACATAGCGTCCACTACGTCGTCTTCGCTGGCAAAGTTACCGTAGATATCCTTTTGAATGGCTTTCAATTCCGCTTGCGTAATCGAATATTCGCCGTTTTTCGCCAAATCTTTCATTCTATTCGCGGTAACGTCGCCCTTTTTACCACTTACTTCAAAGAGCAATCGTTCCAAGTTAGACGACACCAAAATATCCATTGACGGGGACATCGTAGAGTAAAAATTACGTTTTACGTTGTACGTACCGGTCTTTAAGAAATCAGCGAGCACGCGATTTTTATTCGACGCGCAAAGAAGACGGCGTATAGGCAAGCCCATTTTTTTCGCGTACCAACCCGCCAAAATATCTCCGAAATTACCCGTCGGTACGGCAAAGTCGATTTCGTCGCCCATTTCAATTTGTTCGGACGTTAAAAGGTCGAGATACGCCGAGAAATAATAAGCAATTTGGGGGATTAAACGTCCGATATTGATAGAGTTTGCGCAAGAGAGCAACGTGTTCTTTTCTTTTAAATTCGCGTTAAACGTTTCGTCTGCGAATAAATTCTTGACCGCACGTTGACAATCGTCGAAATTACCTTTAATCGCGCTTACGAACACGTTATTACCGTTTTGTGTCGCCATTTGCAAGCGTTGCATTTTAGCAACGCCTTCGTCGGGATAGAACACCGCCACTTTCGTGCCTTTGACGTCTTTAAACGCTTCGAGCGCAGCTTTACCCGTATCGCCACTCGTCGCCGCCATAATCAAAATATCTTCTTTAATCCCTAACGATTCACAGCTCTTTTTTAAAAGTTTCGGTAAAACGGTGAGCGCCATATCCTTAAACGCGCACGTAGGGCCGTGGAAAAGCTCCAAAATATACAATCCTTCATTCACGCGAACAAGCGGTACGGGGTCGGACGTATCGAATTTAGCGTAAGCAGTTTCACAAACTTCTTTTAAGAATCCTACGTCAAACTCGTCAAAATATTTCGCTAAAACGAACGACGCGCGTTCCGCGTAGCTCATTTCTTCCATTTGTTCCATTTCATCGCGCGTAATTACGGGGAATTTTTCGGGTACGAACAATCCGCCGTCTTTCGCAAGACCTTGCACAATCGCTTGCGCGCCCGTTACTTTTTCTCCACCTCTTGTACTAATAAAATACATAGTCCACCTATCCGTTAGTATTCGCGTTTGCTTAACGCGTGATAAACCGCCGTTTAGGAATCCCTAAACAGTACGATATCGTGTATATTTTAACAAAAACAAGCCGAGCGAAACCGCTCGACTTGCTTTATCGTTTAAAGTCGATTATAAATCGCGGTCTAATTATTTACTTAGATATACTTAGCCACGAAATCGGGTAATTCTTCTTTAGCTGCCGATACGGATACGGTAATCGTAAGATTATTCGTATTCGAAACCTTTTCAAGCATATAGAAGAACGCCGCAAGCTCGCCGACGGGTTTACCCGCAATACGAACTATACCGTCGATATATACGTACTCGTTATCGTTGTTACCCGCAATAACGCCCTTTACGAAACCGCAAAGCGCGGATTCGCCAGCAATGTCGTAATCCGTTACGTCGATAAAACGCACGTCACGTTCCAAATCATACATCCCCCTCTTGGTATCCGTGATAAAAATGAGATGGCCTTTCGCCGTTTCAACCGCCGCGTTCGCCGCGTCAATCATCATCTTCGTCTTACCCGTGCCTTTTGTACCGTAAATTACTTTAATCATAATTTTATCCTCCCGATTTTTAGTAATGAATTATTAACGACCGAATTCTTTTCTTCGGGTTTATATGATTATACCAAATTTTTCAGGGAATTTCAAGGGTTTGAGAAAAATTTTTTCAAAAAAATGAAAAATTTTTTTAACTTTTTGAAAAAAACGCCCTTTTTACCGTTTCTTGCGGTAATCAAGGACGATTTTTTATTTATTCTAATTCAGATACGAATTTTTTAATTCTTCTTAAGCCTTCTTCGATATCTTCTTCCGAAAGAGCGTAGGAAAGACGAATGCAATCACCTGCGCCAAACGAAACACCGGGCACGGTAGCAACCTTTTCGCCGTCCAAAAGCATATCCGCAAACGATACGGAATCGTTGATTTGTCGCCCCTTATAGCTCTTTCCGTAAAGTCCGTCAATAACCATCATAACGTAGAACGCGCCGTCCGGTTCAACCGCCGTTACGCCGTCTATTCCCGAAATGAGTTTTAAAAGTTTCTTACGACGATTATCAAAAGTATGCACCATCGCGTCAATTTCCGCTTCAGGCGAATTGAGCGCTTCAATCGTCGCGTATTGCGCGATAGAACAAGCGTTGCTCGTCGCGTGGCTTTGGAAAGAGTCAATCGCTTTCGCTACGTCTTTAGGCGCGGCGAGATAACCTATTCTCCAACCGGTCATTGCATAAGCTTTGGATACGCCGTTGACCGTTATCGTTAACTCCTTCATCTTTTCGCTACAAGACGCAATCGAGAACGGTTTAATATCGCCGTAGCAAAGCTTTTCGTAAATTTCGTCCGAAAGAACGAAGATTTCCTTTTCTTCGCAAACTTTAGCGATTTCACGAACTTCTTGCTCTGTATAAACCGCGCCCGTAGGGTTGGACGGAGAATTAAAAATAAGCATTTTCGTTTTAGGCGTAATCGCTTTTTCCAAATCTTTCGCCGTGAATTTGAATTTATTTTCTTTTCTGCATTCAATATACTTAGGCTCGCCACCACAAACCTTGACTACTTCCGGATACGTCAACCAATAAGGCGCGGGAATAATTACTTCGTCGCCCTCTTCAATGAGCGCGTAGCAGGCGTTAAAAATAGAATGTTTCGCGCCGTTGGAAACGATGATTTGACTAGGCTCGTATTCTAAATTATTGTCCTTTTTAAACTTTTCGCAAATCGCCTTTCTCAAAGGCAATAAACCGCTTGACGGCGTATATTTAGTATGCCCGTTATCCAAAGCGTTCTTAGCGGATTCAATAATATGTTGGGGAGTATTGAAATCAGGCTCGCCGACGCCAAACGACACGACGGACTCACCCGCGGACTTCATCGCCTTTGCCTTAGCGGAAATCGCAAGAGTCAAAGACGGGGAAATTGCCGACATCCTCGACGCAATTCTATTCTTCATAAGTATTTCTCCGTTTAAGTATTTTTCAACGATACTATTTTACATTGTTTTTAAAAATAAATCAACCTGATAGCGTCCGTTTTGGAAAACTTTTTCTTTTTCAATCGAACTTTTTAATAAAACTTCAAGTTTTATTCGAATTGCAAATATCGTTTTTTTCACTTTTCAACCGTAAAAATAAAAACGTTACGGCAAAAACCGTAACGTTTTTATTTTATATTCTTCCAACCAAGCCGTGCTTGATTGAAGATACGAGCAGTTCAAGGAGCGTTGAGCACCTTGCAGGGAGCGTACTAATCCGTACGCGACCAAAACGCGCGGAAACGCGACGATGAAATGCGAAGTATATACAATCAAGCGTTATACCCTTTCGAAGTCGCTTGCAGGGTGTTTACACCAAGGACAAATAAAATCGTCGGGCAACTCCCCTTCGTGTTCGTATCCGCATATCTTGCACACCCACTTTTCTTTCCCGTTTTCAGGCTTTTCCGCCTTTTGGGGTTTGGGTTTGATATTGTTTTGATAATATTCGTAGGTTACGCTCTTATCGTCCGAGAGCTTTACCGCTCCCGTTACTTCCGCTACGAATAAGGTATGCGTGCCGTAATCCAGCGCGTCGATTACTTTGCCCGAGATTACCGCGTTTACGTTTTCGTTCACGTAAATAAGTCCGTTTTCCGTTCTGGGATAATTTTCCCCAGCCGTTTTGTCGATATTGCGACCGCTTTGGAATCCAAATTTTTCAAAGACTGAAAACGGCGTGGTTTCCGTCAATACGCAAGCGTTAAATACCCCCGTTTTCCGCAAAGTTTCTTCCGTGTAATTCGCTTTATTTACGAATACCGTTACGCGCGTGGGGTTATCCGTCAACATTGATACCGTGTTCACGATACAACCGTTGTCTTGCCCTTTTTCGTCTTTCGTCGTCAATACGAAAAGACCGTACGTTAATTTATACATCGCCGTTTTTTCAATCATTGTTTTATCTTCCTTCTTTTATTTTAAATTCTTGTGAGCGACTTCGTTTTTTGTCTTACCCAACACCAACCAAGTCTTTGCTTGGCGTTAGATACGAGCAACAACGTCCCGTTGTATCGAATCTTTCTATCTTTCCGCTACGCTTGGGTGTTGCTTTCTCGTCAACTAAGTCTTTGCTTGGCGTTAGATACGAGCAAGACAAGGAGAGCGAGCATTTTCGCAGGGAGCGTACTAATCCGTACGCGACCAAGAAAACGCGGAGCTCGACGCAGTATTGCGACGTATATAACGTCAAGCGTTGTATTGCGAAGTATATAACGTCAAGCGTTTATGCCTTCCAAAGACCGTGAAGATTACAGTAAGCATAAACCCCGTCGATTTTTTCACCAGCCGAAAGCGAGAACGCTACTTCGGGCGTTCCGTCAGCCGAAAGGTATTTCACTTGATAGCCTTGATTGGTCGTTACCATTACCCACTCAATCAAATGCTCCGCGCTCATAGGATGCCCTACGCTACCTACCGATACGCGCGCCTTACCGCATCTTACTTCATACACGGGTACGTGCTTTTCTTGCGAAGCGTCCGTCGTATTCGCGATAAGCTCTACCCAACCGTCTAAATTCAATGCGTCCTTGCTTACGATAATTTGTTTATTGCTTTGATTTTGATAAATTTTAAATTCCATTTTTCTACTCCTGATTTTCTTATTAGGATTAAATCCTATTTATAATATATCATAAAATAAAACGTATGTCAACAGTTTACGCAAGAAAAATCAAAAAATTTCCAAAAAATAATTTTTTATTGACAATTCTTTTTATAAAGAAGTTCGTTAAGATAATCGACGGAATTTTTAATTTCGGATAAATGGGAATAATCGTCCTTATAGACTTCGATAATTAGCGCGCCGTCAAAGCCGACGTCTTTTAATCGGTCAATCGTTTCTCCAAAATCAAAAACGCCCTGTCCCGGCAAACGTATTTTCCCCACTTCGTCCACGTCGGAAAGATGCACGTGCGTCAAATTCGCGCCCATTTCCGTTAAGTATTCGCGATAATCTACGCCTGAAATGCGGGCTTGTTTAACGTCGAGCACTCCGCCGATATTAGGGACGCAGGAACGGATTTGATTAAATACGCCAAGCCGATTATACGTCGCCCATTCGACGTTTTCAAGACATAATTTTAAGCCGTAGTTTTCGCAAAACTCATAGATTTCTTGAAAGCTTTTACAAAGCGAAACGAAATTGTCTTCTACCCCTGAACGGGCGGAACGTTTAATTCTCGCAAACCCGTGAAAGGTATAATAGTACGCGCCCAATTCTCTGCCCGCTTCCATGACTTTCGCAAGCCAATCAAAGGCGTCCTTTTTTATCCGTTCGTTGGATACGAAGAGTTGGGGTTCGAATTGAGTATTCAAATCGTGAACGGAATGTACGCGTACCTGCCCTTTGCGTTTTGCCAACAGTCTACCAAACTCCGCGCTATATTCTGAAAAAGACGTCAAAAATACTTCCGCCGTCTTTACGCCGATTTCGTCCAAAAAAGGCAACGCGTCCTCGTTGTTTTTCCGATTAAACAACGACGCGGTTGAAACGCCCGTTATCATATATAATATACCCTATTTTCTTTTCTCGGTTTTTCCATCGGATAACTCCCGTCCATATACCCGACGATGCAATTACCTACGCCTTCGTATTCGCCTTCAATCCCAAGTTTTTTCAAAAACGCTTTCCATTCAGGAAGTTCAAACGTTTCTTTCGCGCGATGAATCCAACACGCGCCAAGTCCCAACGAATGTGCGGTAAGCAACATATTCTCCATTACGAGCGAACCGTCGTAAACGTAGGTAGGCACGCTCTTATCCGCAAGCACGACCAACACGCAAGGCGCGTTGTAAAAAGGGTCTGCGCGGAAGAACGGGTCTTTTCCGGCGTTTGCTTTGGAAAGTTCGTCGCGCGTCTTTTTGTCGGTAACCGCTAAAATAATCGGAGATTGTTTATTCATACCCGACGGCGCATACAAACCCGCTTGAATGATTTGCTCAAGCATTTCCTTAGGCACTTCGTCCGATTTATACGCTTTTACGCTACGTCTTGACGTCATATTTTGAATAACTTCGTTCATAATTTACTCCTTTAATACTCCTTTTTAATGTTATTATAATTCTTTTTAAATACGTTGTCAACAGTTCGCGCTGATTTTTTTTAATCCGCTTTGAAACCCTTGACAAAAAACGTAATTCGGGGGTATAATAAGAAAAAACGAAGTTAAAAAGGACGAATTTTATGTTCAACGTAGAAAAAGTAACGCAAGAACTCGTACAATGGATTAAAGATTGGTTTGAAGAAAACGGTAAAGGCTGTAATGCCGTCATCGGAATTTCGGGCGGTAAAGACTCCACCGTCGTCGCAGGGCTTTGCGTACGGGCGCTTGGAAAAGATAGGGTCATCGGCGTACTGATGCCCAACGGCGAACAAAAAGACATCGCGGACTCTAAACGTATCGTTGAATTTTTAGGGATTCAAAACTACGTTTGCAATATCAAAGAAGCGACGGACGGCGTTATTAATTCCTTAAACGAAAGCGGAATTTCTTTGAACGAGCAAGCAAGGGTAAATCTTCCGCCCAGGGTACGTATGACTACGCTCTACGCCCTTTCGCAAACCTTTAACGGTCGCGTAGCGAATACTTGCAACCTTTCCGAAGATTACGTGGGCTATTCCACCCGTTACGGCGATTCCGCAGGCGATTTTAGCCCTTTGGGGAAATTGACGGTTGCGGAAGTAAAACAAATCGGCAAATATTTAGGATTACCTATCGACCTTGTCGATAAGACCCCCTCCGACGGACTTTGCGGACTTTCAGACGAAGACAAACTCGGCTTTTCTTACGCTACACTTGATAACTACATTCGCACAGGCGTTTGCCAAGACGAAACGACTAAGGCGCGTATCGACCGCTTAAATAAAATCAACGCCTTTAAATTAAAGGTCATTCCTGCATTTGAGCCGAACGCCAACGACCTGTAAGTAAATTCCATAAATAAACCACGCCCCAAAAGTTACGTAACTTTTGGGGCGTTCTCATTATAATTTTATAATTTTTCAATCGCCGTTTGCAATCTTGCAAGCGTTCTTTCTTCGCCGAGAATTTGCATAATCGTCCAAAGGTCGGGCGTATTCGCAAGACCGGTCGTTGCGATACGGAGCATTTCCGCAACGTCGGAAACGTTGCCGGGATAGTTTTCGGGATTTTGCTTATACGCTTTCATATCCGTCGCAAAGCCGTTTGCACTCGCCACTTGCTTTACCTTTTCAAACCAAGCCGAACAATCGTCCGCGTAGGAATAGACCGACTTAAATTGTTCCAAAATCTTTTTCACGACTGCGCTTTCAAAACGGTATTCGTAAGTCGGCGCAAAGCCGTCGTCGTAGAAATAAGAAATCATTTCCGTCGCCTGTTTCGCGCAAACGAAATCTTTTCTGCGTTTCTTTCCGCCAATCCCCATACAAAGTGCCAACGCTTTTAAAGTGTATTCTTCGTTTTCAAAGTACCCTTTTTGTTCGTCCGTGCCGTATTCTTCCGCCCAAGCTTTAAAAAAGTCAAACGCTTGTTTTTCAGTCAGTTTCGCCATAACGGTTTTGGAGATGTCGTTGAGTTTTAAAATATCAAAGAGCGCTCCGCTCTTACCCATTTTATTGATGGAATATTTAAACTCGTCAAGCGGTTTATCGGGGAATTTCAAGAGCCATTCTTCGAAATTGGAATTGAGCAAAGTCATCATATACGTTCTAACCGCTTCAGGCAAATATCCTTGCTCGCGATAGAAAGTAAGCGACGCTTCGGGATCTTTACGCTTGGAGAGTTTACGACGAGTTTCTCCGTCGATTTTTTGAATAGAACAGTTGTGCGCGTACTTGGGAAGTTTAAAGCCGAGCGCGTTGAAAAGTTCGATGTGGATAGGCAAAGACGAAAGCCATTCTTCCCCTCTTAAAACGAGCGTCGTGCGCATAAAATGGTCGTCAATCGCGTGCGCGAAATGGTAGGTGGGAATCCCGTCCGATTTTAAAATAACGACGTCTTGGTTGTTTTCCGTAACGGTAATATCGCCTTTGATTTCATCGTGAAACGCGTGCTTTTTCTCCACGTCGCCTTGCGATTTCAAGCGGATAACGTAAGGCTTGCCCGCCTTTAAGTTTTCGTAAATTTCTTCTTCCGTTAAATTGCGACATTTCGCAAATTCGCCGTAATAACCGGGCAAAAGCTTATTTTCCGTTTGATAATTGCGGATTTCTTCAAGCTCGTTCTCCCCGCAAAAACAAGGATACGCCAAGCCTTTCATAATCAATTCTTTCGCGTACGCGTGGTAAATCTCCGCGCGTTGGCGTTGATAATACGGTCCGTACTCTCCGCACAAATCCGCGCCTTCGTCAAACGCTACGCCAAAATATTTGAGCGACGAATGAATAACTTCCACCGCGCCTTCCACTTTACGTTTTTCGTCCGTATCTTCGATACGAAGGAAGAATACGCCGTTATTTTGATGCGCGATTCTTTCGTTCGCAAGCGCAACGTACAGGTTGCCCAAGTGCATAAATCCCGTAGGACTAGGCGCAAGACGAGTTACTTGCGCGCCCTTTTCAAGCGTTCTTTCGGGGTATTTTTCTTCGTAATACGAAAGCGGTTTTACGTTTTCGTCGGGAATAAGCGCGTTTGCTAATTTAACTAAATCCATAATTTTATCCTTCTTTATATTTTCTTTTTTATTTTCTCTTATTTATTCATTGAAAAAATCAACGTTTCTATACGAAATTTCATAAAGTCCGTTTTCGATACCGTGGGCAATTTCCACCACCTTTTGAGAACGGGGCGTTTTTACGCCGAATTCTTTTCCGACTTCCACGACGACGCCGTTTATATAATCGATTTCACATTTTTTGCCTTTTTGCAAATCTTTGAGCATACCCGATACCAATTTCTTATGCTTTTTAATCGCAAACGGCAAAATAATAAACCCTTTCAACTTCGCCGAAACCTTACCGCCACCGAGCAATTTTTGCATATCTTTGCCTTGCATCGGTTCTAATTTTACTCCGCTTGCGTTTGCGACGGCGAGCGTTTCTTGTAAAATATCAATCACCAAATTGAGCGATTTTCTCTTTTTTGCAATTTCGCCAAAAGTCAAACCGGTTACGACGGAAAGCCCTGAAAACGCCGAGTTTAAAGCAAGTTTACTCCATCTCACCCCAGCCAAATTGTCCGTCCTTTTTACAAAATTCTCGCTACCGACTTCTTTCCCGACGGGGGATAAAATTTCCACCAATTCGTCCGTTTTTGAATTATCGTTTTCATAACCGCCGATTTGCATACGCATTGCGGACGGGTCGGACGTAAGCTCCGTTCCGCCACCGCCTAAAAACGTCGCACCCCAAGTCAAAACCGCGCCGTACGTTCTTTCTTTACCCAAAACTTCCGCTACCGAGCGTTCGGGAAAACCGTTTTGGGTCGTGCAAATAATACCGTTTTCCGTCAAGTACGGTAAAAGAAATTCAACGATTTTCTTATTTTCTCTTTGTTTCGTCATTAAGAAAATAACGTCGTATTTATCCTGCATTTCGTCGGGCGTAATCGCATTTACGGGAATAGTCCATTCTTTCCCGATTGCACTACAAACTATTTTTGCGCCAAACTCTTTCAAGCCGTTAATATGCGCTTGGTTGCGAGAGATTAAAGTAACGTCTTGTCCCGTTTTAGATAGTAACGCGCCCAGCACCGTACCCATCGCTCCCGCACCGTAAACGGCGAGTTTTTTATTCGTTGCCATTCTCATTCTCCAAATACTCTTTTTATCGTCGCCAAAATTTCTTTATCCGCCGGCGCGAATTCCGATTCGTTTAATTCACTCGGCGAAAAAAACGCGCATTCTTCGTGTTCTTTCAAAGTAAAATCAGACAGCCTTTCGCATTCGTACACGGATAAATTAATAATGAAATCAGGATACTCAAACCGCTCGACGGCAAAAAGCGAGCCGACTTTCACGTCCATATCAAGCTCTTCTTTAAGTTCCCTTTTAACGCAATCTTGCGCGCTTTCGCCCCGCTCGATTTTACCGCCGGGGAACTCGTATTTATGCGCCACGTACGGGTATTTACACGCCCCGCGACGGGTAGCGAACACTTTCCCGTTTTCAAAAATCAACCCCGCCGAAACGAAAACTTCTTTCTTCATTTTTATGCTCCCAAATACGCAAGCAAAAGCTCTATAGTCGCTTGCAAGCCTTTCACGTGCGTACGCTCAAGACCGTGCGACGCGTGTACGCCCGGTCCAATCAAACCGCCCTTTACGTCCGCGCCTGCGCTCCACGCCGCGCCGACGTCCGAACCGTAATAAGGATATACGTCTAAGGCGTAATCTATTTTACCCGTTTTCGCAAGCGAGAGCAATCTTTCTACCATCTCGTAATCGTAAGGGCCGTGCCCGTCCTTAACGCAAATGGAGACTTGCGTTTCCTTGCAAGCAATTCCATCGCCCACACAACCCATATCCACTGCCAAAAGTTCGTCCGCGTCTTTTCCAACCGTCGCCGCGCCGTGCCCGACTTCTTCGTAGTTGGTAAAATAAAAATCAACGTCGAACGCGGGGCTGATATTTTTTTGTTTCAATAAATATAACACGGTTAAAAGGCAAGCGCTACCCGCTTTGTCGTCTAAAAATCTCGATTTAACGTAACCGCTTTGCGTTACGGTCGTTTTGGTTTCGATAGCAATCACGCTACCCGTCCGAATCCCGAGCTTTTCCACGTCCGCCTTGCTTTCTACGACTTCGTCGATTCTTACGTACATGGTATCTTCGTTTCGCTCTTTCGTACTTGCGTCTTTATACACGTGACAGGACGGAGAATCGGATAAAAACGTACCCGTATAGACCTTACCGCCGTCCGCGTAAATTTTACAATACTCGCCGTCAAAGGTAGGCAAAATCGGTCCGCCAAGCTTCGTAAAGCGGATTTTCCCGTCGCCGTCTATTCTCTTTACGAGCGCGCCGAGCGTATCCACGTGCGCGGAGATAGCCAACTTCTTTTTAGAAGATTGCCCTTTTACGCTCGCTTTGACAAAGCGTTTATTACTTTCTTCCGCTTGGTAACCAAGACTTAAAAGCATTTCTTTTAATTTCTCATTAATCGCTTTTGAAAATCCCGTCGGACTGTCCACTTCAAGCAATTCTTTAAGCGTATCGAGTAAATATTGTTTATATTCGTTAAACTCTATCGTCATTTTTTCACTCCTTTAGCGTTAATCTTCTCTCGTTCCGTCACCGTACACTTCGCAAAATCTTGCGGAAAAAGACGGTTCTTCGCCAGCAACGTATAGATGAGAAATATCCCCAAACGACGCGCATCTAAAATACGCTTTGCCCTTTCGTCTTTCTTCGCTATAAAGCGTAGTTACCGCAGTCGGCGCGGAACAAAACGCGTGCGTAAGCACCGTCGGGGGTACGCTAAACAAATGGGAAAGCAACACGCAAATCAAACCGAAATGACAAAAAATCGCGACCGTGTCCGTATTCGGATTTTCCGCGCGATAATATTTCCCTTCGCGAACGTAACCGTGATTTTTTAAAATTTCGTCAAACCCGTCGCACACCCATTTATAATACTCGTCGATTTTACCTTCTTTCATAAAGGGCTGTTCACACCATTCGTCCATATCGTACATTTCGGGTACTTCCGTCCAATATTCGGGCAACAAATCCCAAATGAGAGAATTTTTTTTGCCCGTAGGCAAATCGACGGGGTAATGGAACTCTTGTAAAAAGTCTTTAATAACGACGTCCTTTTCTCTCCCCATAGCCTTTGCCGTATAAAGACAAGTTTCTTTTGCGCGACCAAGCGGAGAAGAATAGATATAATCGATTTTTTCTTTTTTAAATTTTTCTGCAAGCAAGCTTGCTTCGCGTTTGCCTTTTTCCGTCAAACAATCCAATTGGTAATTGGGGTCGCCGTGTCTAATCAACAAAAGTCTCATTTTTTTACTCCTTAGTCGGCTCTTCCAAGAAATTCATCAAAATCGTGTTTTGAACGTACAAATATTCGTCTTTGATTTTGAGATTATCTCCGTTCAGCTCCAAATATTTAACCGTCTTTTTGAGAGCGACGGGGAAATCGTCCCCAAGCGACGAGCCAAATACCGTTTTATATTCCGACATCGAAACGCCGTACTTAGTACGTAAAGCGAGCATTACGAACTCGAATTTCGCATCCTTTTCTTCTACTTCTTCGCAGGTTACGGCAGGATAGTAGCCGGAAATGATACATTTCATATACTCGTCCAAGTCAAAGGTATTCGTAAACCTTTTCCCCTGCATAAACGAACTTGCGGAAAGCCCTACGCCGATGTATTCGCCACGTTTCCAATAATTCAAATTATGTTTACTCTCAAACCCGGGAACGGCAAAATTAGACACTTCGTACCGCTCGTACCCCTTTTCTTTTAACAGCTTTGCGCCGTATTCGTAAAGCTCTGCTACTTCGTCCGCGTCGGGCAACTCGCCGTTCAAATAATCGGTGTAAATGGGCGTACCGTCTTCAACGGTCAGCGCGTACATAGAAATATGCTTTGAACCGCAAGCGTGGGCAAGGTCTATCGTCTTTTTCACGTCGTCCTTCGTTTGGTTTTTGAGTCCAAGCATTACGTCGGTACTGAAATTTTCCCCTTTCAAAAGCTTAGTTGCAAACACGTAATCGCGCGCGTTGTGGATACGCCCTAAATCTTCGAGCTGTTCGTCTATTGCCGTTTGCAACCCAATAGAAAAACGGTTAATCCCCGCTTGCTTGTAAATTTGAATTTTACTCTCCGCAATCGTGCCCGGATTAAGCTCCAAAGTAATTTCAGGATTTTCACTCAATCGGAAACATTTTTTTATTTGATTCATCGCCCCCAAAATGAGCTTGGGGGGGATATACGACGGCGTACCGCCACCGAAATACACGGTATCGAACACGTAATCTTTAAGTTCTTCTCCGCGCATTTTTAATTCTTTATAAAGACACGCCATATACGACTCCGCGTAGTCCACTCTATCGGGAAAAGACGCGAAATCGCAATAAGTACATTTATGCCTACAAAAAGGAATATGAATATAAATTCCTGCCATTTTTTTACCTTCTTTTTCGTTTTGCAACCTTTCGTTGCATCGAATTTTTTTTCGACTTACGTCGTCATTCGCTACGCGAAGCAGAAATGCGTAGCTTATATATTCAAGCGTTTAGCTCGTGCTTGAATAGAGAAGCAAGCAGTTCAAGGCGTATTGAGTACGCCGAAGGGAGTTTACTACTCGCAAACGAGCAAGGCGCACGCAAATACAACGCAGAAATGCGACGTTTATCGTTTAGCCTGTGCTTGAATAGAGAAGCAAGCAGTTCAAGGAGCAACGAGCACGGTGCAGGGAGCGTACAATGACGTACGCGACCAAAACGCGCGGAGTTGCAACGCAGAAATGCGTAGCTTATATATTCAAGCTTTCTTAATCTTTGTTTGTCTTAAGTATTTCCATAAACACTTCCGACGGCACTTCTACGCTACCCACTTGGCGCATACGTTTTTTACCTTCTTTTTGCTTTTCAAGGAGTTTTCTTTTACGGGTAATATCACCGCCGTAACATTTCGCAAGAACGTCTTTTCTAACCGCTTTGACCGTTTCGCGCGCGATAATCTTACCGCCGATTGCCGCTTGAACGGGGATTTCGAAAAGCTGACGGGGGATTGCGTTTTTCAAGTTTTCGCAAAGCGTTCTACCACGCTCGTACGCCCTGTCTTCGAAAACAATCGTCGAAAGCGCGTCGCAAATATCTCCGTTGAGTAAAATATCTAATTTGACGAGTTTGGATTTTTGATAGCCAGCAAGCTCGTAGTCAAAACTTGCATAACCTTTCGTTCGCGATTTCAAACCGTCGAAGAAATCGTAAACGATTTCGTTTAAGGGCAAGGTATATTCGAGTTTTACCCTGCGCTCGTCCATATACGTCATATTTTTAAAAATACCGCGTTTTTCTTTACACAAATCCATAATAGGCCCCATATAATCGGGGGGCGTATAAATTTCCGCTTTGACAATCGGTTCTTCCATATACTCGATATCCGACGGGTCGGGCAAGTGCGTTGGGTTATCAACGAAAAACTCTTCCCCGTCCGTCTTATGAACGAGATAGCTAACCGACGGCGCAGTCGTGATAATATCCAAATTAAACTCTCTTTCAATACGTTCTTGGATAATTTCCATATGCAAAAGCCCTAAGAACCCGCAACGGAACCCAAATCCCAACGCAACGGAATTATCAGGCTCGAAAATAAGCGAAGCGTCGTTTAATTGCAATTTTAAAATCGCTTCTTTTAAATCGTTAAATTTGCTACCGTCCAACGGATAAATCCCGCAAAAGACGACGGGTTGGACTTTTTTATACCCAGGTAACGGCGCAAGCGCAGGTTTTAACGCGTTCGTTACCGTATCGCCTACCGCCACGTCTTGGATAGATTTAATGGACGCCGCAATATACCCTACTTCGCCCGCCTGCAAACGTTCTTTGGGGCAAAGCCCGGGCGCGAACGCGCCGACTTCCGTGACGTCGTAAACGGTATCGGAAAGGAAAGTACGGATTTTATCGCCAACCTTAACCCTGCCGTCCATAATTCGGACGAATAAAATAACGCCCTTGTAATTGTCGTAATAACTATCGAAGATAAGCGCCTTCAAAGGCTCGTCCGTATCGCCGTCCGGCGCGGGGAAATAGGATGCGACCGCTTCCAATAAATCTTCGATATTCGTGCCTTCTTTCGCGGACACACAAGGGATATCCGATGCGTCTAACCCGATAAGCTCTTCGATTTCTTCTTTTACTTCGTCCACTCTCGCGCTCGGCAAATCGATTTTATTGATAACGGGTAAAATTTCCAAATTGTTCTCAATCGCAAGATACACGTTCGCGAGCGTTTGCGCTTCTACCCCTTGCGTCGCGTCAACGACCAAAATCGCGCCCTCGCACGCGGCGAGCGAACGACTGACTTCGTACGTAAAGTCGACGTGACCGGGGGTATCGATTAAATTGTACTCGTATTCTTTACCGTCTTTAGCGGTATAGTACATTCGCACGGGCGTAAGCTTGATGGTAATCCCGCGTTCTCTTTCAATGTCCATACTATCGAGAAGTTGTTCTTCCATATCACGTTTAGAGACTTGACCCGTTCTTTCAATCAAACGGTCGGCAAGCGTGCTCTTACCGTGGTCGATATGCGCTATAATACAAAAATTTCTTAAATTCGAATTAGGTTTTGACATTTTCGTTCCTTTATCCGTTAAATTTCAAAATTAAAAAGCCTTAAAAATTCGCGTAACGCGTACGGCGCTACTTTGTTCTTCGGCAATAACATTCCCACCGAACGCGCCGGCAAAGCAGGGTCGGTTTTCACTTCGAAAAGCTCTCCGCGTTCAATGGCTTTTTGCGCGTATTCTCTCGGTATTACCCCGATACCCATACCGCGCGATACCAACCGTTTCATTAAATCCCAACTGCCGATTTCTATGGACGGCGCAAGTTCAATCCCTACCGACTTAAGATAAATATCGAGCGATTTTCTCGCAACCGTTTGCGTATCCAACATAACGAGCGGATAGTTTTTTAATTTTTCAAGCGGTTGGACGCCGTTTGACAGTTCTTTATATTTCTCACTCACGACGAACACGTCGTTTAATCGCATACAATTCCCGTATAGCGACAACGCATCGTCCGCTTCTATCGGTAAATTCACAAACCCAACGTCGCACTTTCCGTGTTTTAAATCTTCGATTGTTTGAGGGGTAATCCCCGATAATAGTTCGATTTTTACCGCAGGATATTTTTCGTGGAATGCTACGATTTTATCCGCCAAAAAATACTCGAAAATCGTATCGGACGCGCCGATTCGGATATTCCCCGTCGCGCTCGTCTTGATTTGTTCGATAAGCGTTTCCGATTCTTTGAACAACTTAAGCGCTTCTTCGACTTTGGCGAAGATAACTTTCCCCCCGTCCTCAGAAAGCTCCATACCGCGATGGGTACGGTTGAAAAGAGAAATCCCCAACTGCGTTTCAAGTTGTTTAATCGACTGCGACACCGCAGGTTGCGAAATATACAACTCTTCCGCCGCGCGGGTCAAACTACCGCATTTCGCTACGGTATAAAATACTTTGTATAGGTCTAAATTTACCATAATTTCTTCCTAAGTCCCTTACATATAATTTAAAAACTAAGCCGTACGCAACCCCAAAAAAGCGGAGTTTGACGAAGTATTGCGACGGCTAATCGCGAGTATTGTTACCAGCACGTTCTACCGAGCCGTGTTTCGTCCAAGCCGTGCTAAATCGGAGAGCCGAGCAAGACAAGGAAAGCGAGCATTTTTGCAGGGAGCGTACTAAGTCGTACGCGACCCAAAAAAGCGGAGCTTGACGAAGTATTACGACGGCTAATCGCGAGTATTGTTACCAGCACGTTCTACCGAGCCGTGTTTCGTCCAAGCCGTGCTAAATCGGAGAGCCGAGCAAGACAAGGAAAGCGAGCATTTTTGCAGGGAGCGTACTAAGTTGTACGCAACCTCAAAAAAGCGGAGCCTGACGAAGTATTACGACGGCTAATCGCGAGTATTGTTACCAGCACG
>SVHK01000049.1 GCA_015055865.1 Clostridiales bacterium
CCTTATCCTCGAAAACGGCAACGGTAACTTCTTGCCCCTTTCGTTTGATTCGGGCGGTGTAACGACGGGACCTATCACCGTTCCTTTTATTATGTCCCTCGGCGTCGGCGTTTCCGCCGCGCTCGGCGATAAACGGGACAGAGAAAGCAGTTTCGGGTTTATCGCGCTTTGTTCGATAGGACCTATCCTCGCCGTTTTGTTCTTAGGGTTATTTTCCACGGGAACGGTAGAATATTCTTTGCCCGATTATACAATGAAGTTTGGCGCAGGGGAAATATTTACCACCCTTTTGCATACGGGCAACGAAGTGCTCGTCGCGCTTTTGCCTATTGCGGTATTCTTCTTTATCTTACAATTTTTATTCCTTAAATTACCCAAAGCGCGTATTTTACAAATTATCGTCGGTATTTTTTACACCCTTTTCGGCTTGGTAATTTTCCTTTCCGCCGTTACCGTCGGGTTTATGCCCCTCGGCTATAAAATGGGTACGCAACTTGCCGAACAAGCGCCGTGGATTTTGGTGCTCTTCGCGTTCGTTTTAGGGCTTACCGTCGTTTTGGCAGAACCCGCTATCCACGTTTTAAACAAACAGGTGGAAAACGTCACGGGTGGCGCGGTGAGCAAGCGTTCTATGCTTATCGCCTTATCGATTGGCGTGGGTACGGCAATCGCTTTATCCGTTATTCGCGTTATCTTCGATTTCAGCGTTTTGTACTACCTCATTCCGGGGTACTTCCTCTCTTTGGGGTTATCCTTTTTCGTGCCTAAACTGTATACGGCTATCGCCTTCGATTCGGGCGGAGTGGCGAGCGGACCGCTCACTTCCACCTTTATCCTGCCTTTCGTAGTAGGCGTATGCGCTATCTTACAAGGCGAAAGCGCGGTTTTATTAGACGCGTTCGGGCTTGTGGCAATGGTTGCGATGACCCCGCTTATTACTATTCAAACGCTCGGCTTTAAAGCGGTTACTTCGCGTCGCTTGCGCGAACAGCTTGCTATGAAACGGATTTTGGAAAAAGACGACGAGCAGATTATTTCGTTCTTGTAAACGAAAGGAGCTAACTATTAAATAGTCAAGCGAAAATAGGCACTGTTTCAAAAATTTTTAGAAAAATGTAAAGAGAGTAAAAATTGGCGAGACAAAATAGACAATCTGAGATTGTCTGGGTAGAAGATTAACAGTTGAATAAGTTAGAAACGCTCAACAAAAGGAACGTTGGATTTGAGAACAGAGAAAATAACTCTAGACATTTTCTTCATCCCGTGGGAGATAGCCACGTAATGGTGTTTACCCTGTTCCTTCTTTTTGGAAATGTAAGCCTGAAAAGAAGGACTGGAAATATAGGCAGCGGTAGTAGCAAGGTATAAGGCATTGCGCAAATACCGAGAACCGTGTTTCACCATAGGCGTGTTTTTAGCAACGAATTTGCCAGATTGGTAGGTGGAGGGATCGCAACCAGCAAAAGCAAGCAATTTTGCAGGGGAAGAGAAGTTGTTAATATCTCCAATTTCGGCAAGAATAGTTGCGCCTAAAACGTTGCCAATCCCAGGGATAGAAGTAATGGGCGAATGAAGCTCGCTTAAAATTCTTTCAATTTCCTTTTCCAATTCCACTTTTTGCATTTCAAGGAAGCGAATACGCTGAATTAAGAGTTTTAATTCAAAGGCATCGCCGAGATTGTAAGAAGCAATAGAAGAAGTAGCAAGCTGTTTTAATTGCAAGGCTTTCTCTTTCTTAAATCTGCCATGCGAAGCAGAAGAAAGGATATTGGAAAGCTTGGTAATATTACAAGAAGCAATGTCTTTAGCGGAAGGTAAAACCTCTAAAAGGGATAAGCAAGAATTGGTATAAAGGTTGCAAAAGAAAGAAGAAAGTTCGGGAAAAAGGATATGAACAGACCTTCTGTAACGATTTTTTAGCGGTTGAAGCTCTTTATTTAAGCGAAACCGCGTTCTAGTGAGTGACTTTAAGGAAGAAAAGTGGTATAATTGCTCATGGTAGGGATTTGACCTATCGGAAACTAATAATTGAGCAATGTAACGCGCGTCGTTTATATCCGTTTTAGTTCTGCGCAAGGAACAAGCACGTCTTGACTGGGAAACCGAGAGAGGGTTAAAGAGTGTAACGGAAACCCCTAATTGCTTAAGGAAACTCAACAGGTTCGTTGAGTAGTGACCGGTAGATTCAAGCCCTACTTTTATTTTATCTAAATTACCGTTAGAGCATTTAGATAAGAGAGAATGGAAGGAACGAAAACCTTCCAAAGAGTTAGGAAAAGAGAAAATGTCACAAAGAATTTCGCCATCGGAAGAAAAGATGTGACAATCGTGCTTGTCCTTAGCAACGTCGATACCGCAAAAAATCATAAAGGTATCCTCCTTGAAGTAAAAATATATTTCTGTGCGACCACAAAATCAATGTCTATGTACTCTCGTGAGAAATAAAACGAAACAGCGTTATCTAACTAATCAACAAAAAAGACATAGAGTTGTGGTTGGAAACTCCTTTCAAACGATTTAGCGTTAATAGCTACTGAACCAAACCACAGAAACTATGTCCATTATATCTTAAAAAAGAGTAAAAGAAAAACTCTTTTAAGATAAACAATAAAAAGGATAATATTGTAGTCTGGATTCGTCCGACTAAATCTAAACAATATTATACGAGATTGTTATGAATAAAGAGCTTCGTTTAGAAACCAAATGCGTACAAGGCGGTTACACTCCCCAAAACGGCGAACCCCGTCAAATCCCTATCGTACAAAGCACGACGTTTAAATACGCTACGAGCGAAGATATGGGTAAACTTTTCGATTTAGAGGCAAGCGGATATTTTTATTCCCGTTTACAAAACCCCACCTGTGATATGGTCGCGGAAAAAATCTGCCAGTTGGAAGGCGGTAGCTCGGCAATGCTCCTTTCTTCCGGACAAGCGGCGTCCTTTTTCTCTATATTCAATATCGCAGGACAAGGCGACCACGTCGTTTCTTCGTCAAGTTTGTACGGCGGAACGTACAACCTTTTCGCCGTTACGATGAAAAGAATGGGTATTGAATTTACCTTCGTCGACCCTGACTGTACGGAAGAAGAATTGCACTCGGCGTTCCGAGAAAACACCAAAGCGGTGTTCGGGGAAACGATTGCAAATCCCGCGCTTACCGTTTTAGACATTGAAAAATTCGCCAAAGTCGCGCACGCGCACGGCGTACCTTTGATTATTGACAACACGTTCGCTACGCCCGTAAATTGCCGTCCGTTTGAGTTCGGCGCGGACATCGTAACGCACTCCACCACCAAATATATGGACGGTCACGGCGTCGCGGTAGGCGGTTGTATCGTCGATTCGGGAAAATTCGATTGGCTTGCGCACGCGGAAAAATTCCCCGGGCTTTGTACGCCGGACGAAAGTTACCACGGTATTACTTATGCAAAGAAATTCGGACAAGGCGGAGCGTATATCACCAAAGCGACGGCGCAACTGATGCGCGATTTCGGATGCACGCAATCCCCGCAAAGCGCGTTTTATTTGAATTTGGGTTTAGAAAGCTTACACGTAAGAATGGAACGCCATTGTTTGAACGGTAAAAAAGTCGCGGAATTTTTGGAAAAACACGATAAAATCAGTTGGGTAAACTCCCCAGCTCTCCCCTCTAACAAGTATTACGCGTTGGCGCAAAAATATATGCCGAACGGGACTTGTGGCGTTGTCAGTTTCGGAGTAAAAGGCGGAAGAGCAGCGGCGGAAAAATTTATGAAGGCGCTTAAAATTATCGCTATTGAAACGCACGTTGCCGACGCGCGGAGCTGTTGTTTACACCCTGCCAACGCAACGCATAGACAAATGAACGAACAAGAACTTCTTTCCGCGGGTATTCCTGGCGATTTAATTCGTCTTTCCTGCGGTTTGGAAAATTATCAAGATTTAATCGACGATATCGCGCAAGCGCTTGAAAGCGTTTAAGGAGATACGCTATGCCTATTAAAATTCCTAACGACTTACCTGCGGTAAAAACTTTACAAGACGAAAATATTTTCGTTATGACGGAAACGCGGGCAATCACGCAGGATATTCGTCCGCTTCATATTCTTATTCTCAATTTGATGCCGAAAAAGATTGAAACGGAAACACAGCTTGCAAGGCTTTTGGGTAACTCCCCTTTGCAGGTAGAACCGACGCTTATCCATACCAAATCCCATCAGTCGAAAAACGTAGCGCAGGAGCATTTGATTGCTTTTTACAAAACCTTCGACGAAGTGAAAAACGAAAACTTCGACGGTATGATTATTACGGGCGCGCCCGTAGAACAAATGCCCTTCGAAGAGGTGGAATATTGGGACGAACTTTGTGAAATTATGGAATGGAGCAAAACGCACGTGCATAGCACGATGCATATTTGTTGGGCGTCGCAAGCAGGACTTTACTATCATTTCGGAATAAAAAAACGGGACTTACCCGAAAAACTTTTCG
>SVHK01000001.1 GCA_015055865.1 Clostridiales bacterium
TTGACACCGCGCGCAGTCGGGCGATTGCGGTTTGCAAATAAGCGCACCAAGCTCCATCAAACTTTGCGTAAATTCGCTACACGCCACCCCCGTTTCGGGGTAAATTTCTCTTAATTTTTCCGTTAAATATTTCTTATAAGCCGGCTCGTCGATGGGCGTGGGGTTTTGCGTAAGCCGTGAAATCACCCGAAATACGTTCCCGTCCACCGCAGGCTCGCGTTGATAATGCGCAATCGACGAAATCGCGCCTGCCGTGTATTCGCCTATGCCGGACAGTTCACGCAATTCCTTGATAGTTTTCGGAAAGATACCGCCGTATTTCTCCACTACCGTTTTCGCCGTCTTTTGTAAGTTTCGCGCGCGCGAATAATACCCTAACCCTTCCCACAGCTTTAAAAGTCTTTCTTCTTCACAGTTCGCTAAATCCCAAACGGTAGGAAGTTCGCGCAAAAACCGATTATAATACTCAATCACCGCGTCCACGCGCGTCTGCTGGAGCATAATTTCCGATACCCACACGCGGTACGGGTCGGCGTTTAACCGCCACGGCAGGTCGCGTTTATTTTCCTGATACCACGAAAGCAAGGGGGCAGGTATGCGTTCAAAATCAAAATCGTCCGTCTTGATTAACATAAAACACCTAAATCAAGAAAGCTTGTTGACGAACGCCAAACTTTCTAAAACGCTCGGCTCGGACGGATATTGCACGGAAACAGGCAAAGTCAAGCTTCCGTCCTTTTGCGCGTAAACCACGTCCGCGGTCTGCGTGTTCGATACCGTAATTAAGCAATTCCCCGCGCCGACGAAATCCTGCGGTCTGTCTTCAAAAATACCGCCGAGAAAATCCACGCCTGTGATAATATCCACGCCGAACGCTTGCGCAAGATTCAAAAACGGCAAATAACAATCGTAATTCCCGTTCGAAAGCGTTTCCAAGCCGTCTAACACAAGGAAAAGCTTCCCGTAACTCTCGCCCAACTTCGCCTTAAGTAAGGCTTGAGTGCGCGCAAACTCCAACGCTTTCCATACCCCGTCTAAATTATTAATCAACGGCGCGACCACGTTCGCGCGGTTGAGCCGTAACAAATCGGCGTACTCGCGCTTGGGCGATAGGATAACGAAATTAGTTTGCTCGTTCGCGTACGCGCCGACGAGCGATAAAACGAATCTCCGAATAAACTCCGTCCTACCCCTACCCGTAACGCACGCGTGGGTAAATACGCACTCGCGTTGCCCTGCAACGCAAATACGGTTATCGCCGTCCACCCCGAACGGCAACCGCGCACGTAGGTCGTCAAACCTAAACGCGTTATCTCTCTCAAGCAATGCAAGTTCTTTGAAAAATTCTTCCGTAGTCATACCTACTCCTTAATTTTTAAACACTCCCACGCCCCAAACTCGGGTCAAGGACGAGTTACCCGTTAAGAAAAGCATTAATAATGCTTTTTAGGGACGAGATGAGCAAACACATATTCAAAGGTGTTTGCGGTGACCGAGAAAAATGATTTCATTACATTTTTCGAGAAAACGCCCCTGCATAAACGGACTCCAAATAGCAATCTATGATTGCGTTAACTCACGCCGTAAGGCGTAAAGCGACTTTAGTCGCAAAATGCGTTAAAGCATAGAAAAATTATAGCAAATCCTATAAAAAAAGTCAAGTTTTTCAAAGCACTTCGCGCGTCGGCAAAACTGCGCTCGCAAAAAAATTGCCGAAAAACCGCGTTTTTACTTGACACAACCCCTAACCCGTGCTATAATATGCGTACTCCAACGTTATACTAAAGTATAACGGGTTAGGAAAAATTTGGAAACGCAACCTACTATAACACGGGTCAAGGGGCGGTGCTCCTTGCGTGGCGTGGAGTGGAACTCCACAAAAACGGACTTTCAAAAGCAATCTTTGATTGCGCTAATTCACGCCGTTAGGCGTACCTGCGACTTTAGTCGCATAAACGGACTCCCAAAAGAGAGCTTTGCTCTCGCCCCACGCCGTCAGGCGTAGCGCGACTTTAGTCGCAAAAATAAACGAAAAGGAAAGGAACGGAAATGCTCGCGAAATGGAAAATCGAATTAGTTTCATTTTTATCGTCGCTGTCGCTTGTAAGCGTCGGTTTTTCGGCGTGGAACCTTTCTTCTTCCATACCCGTGATTGAAACCGTCGACGGTACCGTCCAAACCGACTACGTAATCAAAACAGACGATTACATTTCGCTTGATTCAATTACTGTTCCCGAATATAACGAAAGCGGTTTTATTATACAGGATTCTAACGCAGACGGCGGTTTTACTGCGTCCAATTACTCCTTAATTACTTTAAAATTTACCGTTAAAATAGAACCTTTTAAAAAAGATACTTCTCCCTTTACTTTAAACGGCGATGAGTATTTACAAATCTATTGCGATATCTCTTTTGCAGATAAACAAATCGACGCAAGCACCCTTTTTACGTTTAGCTATATCACTAGCACGCCTAAATATAAAATAACAAGCGATAGTGAAAGTAGCGTTTTACATATTTACAACTATCCGATTTCAACGATTACAAACGCAACCGAAGATTATCAATTGATTACTACAATTAAAATCGAAACCGATAAATCTCAACAAACTCTAATAAACGATATATTAAAAGAGAATGAATTTATTTTTAATACAAGAATTTACGGAACTCAAGAAGAAGTAGAAATATAAGTTAAAGGCAAAATTAAACAATGAAAAGAATCTCAAGAAAGTACATTTTAATAATCTTAGCTTTCTTAACCACCCTGCTTTGTATGGTGGGTTCTTCCACTTGGATTATTTTAAGCCAAAAAACAAGCGTGCCGACAAAAAGAGAAAAATTAGACCTTACTATTTCCGTAGACGCTCTTTCTAAAACTCTTTTCTACGGCGACACTATTGAATCTTCTGGCGTTGGGCTTACTAATGCCATAGCCAAAATTAAAGATACCGACACGACCGTAAAGGGCGATTTTTCCATAACCGAAATCAACATTGACCCTACGGCAACGGGCAATTCCGCGACTATTGAATCCGAAAATAATACCGCAACAATCCAATTTACTCCTAAAAATACCGCTTTATATAATACCCCTGACCCGATAACACTTACTTCAATACCTGTTCAGGCGGTTGCGTATTGTGGTAGCACTTATTACCCTACTCTTGATAGCGCCATTACTACCGCAAATAAAACGGCAAACGAAAAAAACTCTACGCAAAAAGTGTACGTTATCCCCGATTTAGGTCGCGCAATTAACGTTACCGAAAATTTGGAGCTTGTAAAATACGTAAATCTTTATATTCCGTTCGAAAACCAAACTTGTGACATTGGAGAAAATGAAAATAGAATTTCCGACCTTGCTCTAAATTCAATGAATTACTACGCCGATGGCGATAGTGATAAAGTAAAAGCGAATAGAAAAACACTTATTAATTTAAAAGACGGCGCGGATATTATTATAAGCCAAGGAGCGCAATTACATTTAGGCGGAGAATTTGGCACGAAAAGTATCGCAGGAAAATATTGTGAAATCAACCTTGATAAGGGTTCAAAAATTGAATGTTCTGGTAACCTTTATACGTACGGTTATATAAAAGAAAATTCTTCCACCGCGAAAAACGGCAACCAAAGCAATTATCAAAATTATTACAACAACAACTATGAGAAATATACGGAAACAGTCAACGGCGAAAACATAGAACAAGAACGTTTAATAAAAATAAATTCTGGCGGTACTATTGAAACGGGGATAGCTATTTACGATATGCAAGCGGCATCCGCGTTATTATCTTTAAACAACGTCAACGTATTCCCCTTAAGCGTCTTTGATTTTCCCAACTTACAAACGTATGTTGAGATAATAGCTGGCGCTCAATTAAAAACAAAAACTCACGTACTCGCAACTTCTAGTCAAGGAAATATTGCCGTCGTTCAAGAAATTTGTATAGTAAATTCAGATATTAATAAAGCTTCCATTTTCCATTTGACAAACGGAAACGTAGGGATAGAATATTGCCCTTCCAGTACTCTTTATACTACTTCCACAACAGGATTAACAAAGATTTATTTAAACGGCGCCGTTCAACAAGGCCATATAGAATTAACTGTATCAGGGGAAACCATAAACACTCAAAATAGTTTTATGCCTATTTCCTATAAATTCAATATTTTTATTAATAATAACGCGACGTTTACAAACGATAATAGAATAAAATTTCTACCGGGTTCTATGATAAAAATAAATTCTGGTGGAGTCTTAGATATTATCAATCCTATGATTTTCTATAAAGAAACAAATTATAGTTTGATAGCTGGTTCTTATCCTAAAAAAAGCGACGCTATTTTAATCAATAACGGCACTCTTCAAGTATCTGAAACCGGCTCTATCGCTGCTCTTATTCAAACAGAAGCAACAAATACTTCTGCTACTTTAGATTTCTCTAAATGTAAAAACTCTTCTTTTACCGTAACATCACACGAAGGCAAGGACGCCGTTCCCGTTACAATAACCTCGGAAGGATGGTTTGAAGACGACAGTGAAACAACAAAATCCTTATATCAATTTAAAGGCAACTCCGTTGTCACATCTTCAAGTAATGGAACACAAATTTGGGACGGCGACAAACTTATAATTCGTTCACTTAATGTTAATATAGTAGAAAAATCTTATACTTATAAGATTTATTCTTATCGAGTTTTTGTAGCAGATGACGAACAAGGCACCAATAGTTCGGAAAGAACGTCCGGCGCAACAACTTCCGCTAAAGTTGAGTCTATCCCCGAGGGTCAATTTGTAAAAATAATAGCAACACGTCACGAAAGCGCAATATTTACAAGTGGGGCTTATAAAGACGAAACGTTAAACGTTGATAAGTGGTACGAAGTTACTTCCGATATGGATTTGAACATTACTCCCAATGAAGGTGTAAAAATAGCACTTTATACGGATTCAAAGTCAGGAAATGGTACAACGACTTTTACTATTTCCGAATCGGAAACTGAAAACGGGGATTTTGATGAAATTGCTAGCAAAACAGCTGTTGGCACAGAAACTCAAACATCTAATCATTTCGTTGCTTACGTTGTCAAAAATTGGTACTTTAAAGTAACTCAAAGCGGGGACGGAGCTACTCTTATAAAGACCTCTAACTGCAAATACGGAACATCGATTCCCCCTTCAACAAAGTTTTCACTGAAGACAGCAACCAAAGCTGCAGATAATTATTATATTTATATTCCACGTTCTGACCTTTGTATCGTAGAAGGCACGCTTATCACTCTTGCAGACGGCTCCCAAAAGTCTGTTGAAGATTTAAAAATCGGCGATATGCTATTGGTATTCAATCATTACACAGGCAAATACGACGTTAAACCGCTTGCAGTAAATGCTCACGCTAATGAAGAAGCTCAACTTTACGACGTATTAAACGTTCAATTCTCGAACGGTACTCTTTGGAGAATAGTAGGAACGCACGGTATATACGATTGCACTTTGAATAAATACGTAATGATTTCGGCTGAAAACATTGACGAATACGTAGGTCATCAATTCTATTATACCGATGGTCAAGAAGGTAGCAAGGTTACGCTTACGAATTACTATGTAACGGAAGAACTTGTAAAAGTATATAGCCCTGCAACGCTTGATTTTGCGAACTATTTCGCAAACGGTTTACTCAATGCTCCACCTCTTCCGAACTCATATACCGCAGGTCAAATGAACTATTTTGACTTCGGCGAAGGCTTGAAGTACGACGAAGAAAAGATGCAAGCGGATATAGAAAAGTACGGTTTGTACACTTACGAAGATTTCAAGGATTATATTAGCGAAGATGTATTTAACGCATTACCTTTCAAGTATTTCAAGATTTCGGTTGGAAAAGGCTTGATGACTTGGGAAGACATTATGGCTGTTATTGAAATGCTTTGGAGTTAACAACCCAACAACAAAAAAAGAACTCGATTGAAAAATCGGGTTCTTTTCTTTCTATTGCTTAAGCAAACCGCCTTTATTGTTCCGCAAACCGCGTTCTATTGTTCCGCAAACGCTTGACATTGTTCCGCAAAATAAGTATAATAAATACATAGGAGAAAGTAATTATGGCTATGACAGTTAAGCAAGCGGCGGAAAAATGGAAGATTTCAGATAGGCGCGTTCGTGTTTTATGCGCAGAGAATAAGATTGACGGCGCATATAGGGTTGGAAAACTTTGGTATATCCCCGACAATGCGGATAAGCCGACGGATAAACGGTTTACGCCAAAAGATATTTTATTACAAATCGAGAAAAAGAAAGCGGAATTAGATTTACGCCGTCCGTTGACGGCAGGCGAAGTAGAACGCTTGCACGAAGAATTTATGGTAGAGTTTACTTATAACTCAAACGCGATTGAAGGAAACACGCTTACTTTAAGGGAAACGGAGATGGTTTTGCAAGGCATTACCATTGACAAAAAACCGCTTAAAGACCATTTAGAAGTAATTGGGCATAAAGACGCGTTTTATTACGTTTGTGAGTTAGTGCGTGAGAAAGCGGATTTATCGGAGCGTACCATTAAGCAAATCCATTCGCTCGTGCTTGCCGATAAGCCGATGGATAAAGGGGTATATCGGAGAGTACCCGTTAGAATTTTAGGTGCGAGCCACGAGCCGGTTCAGCCCTATTTAATCGAGCCGAAAATGCACGAACTGCTTAATGAATACTTGAGTGATGAACGGAATATTATTGAAAAGCTTGCATATTTCCATATCCGTTTTGAAGGTATCCACCCTTTCATTGACGGAAACGGAAGAACGGGCAGATTGCTCGTAAATTTAGAGCTTATGAAAGCCGGCTATCCCCCCATTGATATTAAGTTTACGGATAGAAAACGATACTACGACGCATTTGAGTCCTATCACGTTAAAAACGATTTATCGGCTATGAGTAATCTTTTTGCGGAATACGTAAATTCTCGATTAGACTATTATTTGAACATTTTAGATTAAGCGTTTTGTGAATTTTATACCACCGCCCCCGATTTTCAATCGGGGGCGGTTGCCGTACGAGAGCAAAGCTCGCTTTTTTAGAATTTTACGTTACAGCTAAAGTCCGTGCTTTTTGCCGAGTTCGGGACTCGGCCGACTTCCACGTTGTCGCAAGCGCGTTGGCGGAGTTCTTTCACGGGGTTGGGCGCGACTTCGTATCTATAGTCCTTGCCGTATCTTCTGATATGGCTGTCAATGACGAAGTGCGACGGTACGCAGGACACGGGGTCGTTGATAAGGGCTTGGTATTTGAAGAAATCCGCGTCCTTAGGTAAGTCTTCGAGTTTGGTATAGTCTTCCCTATCGCCCGTAAATTGGACGGTCGTGCCCAAGATATTTCTAACGTATTCGATATTTTCGTGCAAGCTCAAGGGCGCGGGGAAATCGCCGTCGGGAATTACTTCGCACCAGTCTTTTTTCTCGTATTTTTTAAGGAGTTCGACGGCTTTATGCAAGTGCGAAATTTCCATTTCCAAGTTTTGTTCCCAAAGCGTTTTCACGTACGGGTTGGTTTCGGTCATATAGCACGACCAATACAAATAACATTCGACGTACTCGTGCCACAAGAGCATTTCCAACCACGTTGCGTTCGCGTCCATTAGCGAACCGTACTGCGTTACGTGTTCTTCTTCGACGAGCGCGATTTCCTGGTACAATTTTCTTGCCAAGTCGTTCGTTGCAAACGGCGTGATATTCATATAATAGTTCATCGTTTGCTGTTCCGCCGCCGTAATTATCATCGTCGTAAGCACCGTTTGTTTATCCGCTACTTTCGAGTCGATACAGCGTTTTACGTTATCCATCGGGAATCTGTGGTGCGCTATCGTCGGTCTGCCGGGCATTATTTCCGTGTATCTACCGACCAATCTTTCCGCGACTACGCCTTGCTCCATTTCAAGCTGGTTAGCGTAGCGGTACAAGTGGTCGAAGTCTTCAAGTAGCGCAAAGTCTAACGCTTTTTTGACGTAGCAATCTGGTTCACGTTTGGCGAGTTCCGCCGTCAAGTCAACGGCTAACTGTTCGTAGCCAATGGTATGCTCCAAAGCCGTTTCGTTGCAGGGTTTTAAGAGCGAGATTTTGAGCTGTTGTTGTTTCTCCACCGCGCGCGTTAAAGAAAGTTCGCGACGAAGGTCGGTATCGCAAGTATGGCGTTGGAATTGGTGGGAAAACCAGTTCGCTTCAAATTCCGTGCCGTTCATTAGGATAATTCGCGTTTTCGTATACGGGTCAACTTCGTATTTGTTATACGATTTGGGGTATTGTTCTTTCCAGTTTTGGAAACCGTCGGTTACGGGCGTGGGTTTTTGTGTGAACGGGTTAAACGTTTTCATTCTTTTTGCTCCTTTTTGCGAATTTTAATTCGGCTTACTTCTTTAGCTTATGCAATTTTTTTTATTTTTTGTGTTTTTTTTCGTTTTTACCCGTTTTTCAAGAAATATTCACGCTTTTACAACCTTTTTATCGCATTACTTTGTTATAGTATCTATCGAACGGACGGGTCTTCCTTCCCCACTCCGTTCGGTTCTAACCTATCCGAGCAGGGGGCTCCACTCCCCACTCGGACACCTCCTAAATGAGGAGAGCGTATGCCGTTGGGCATACGCTCTCGTTTTTTATTCGGTTCGTTTTATTTAAAAAGTTCTGCAATCGCTAAAGTGATTTCCTTGTCCTTTTCGAACGATTGCGCGGAAGTTTTCGCGCCGTCTTCTGGTAATATCCCCCTACCGTGAATACAGTTACCGCTTTTCGGCCAAGTAATTTTCGCGGTAGTGAGTTTGATTGCGTCGGTATTGAAAAGCCCGAACGGGAACGTCGATTGCATAATCCCCTTGCCGTACGTTTTCGCCACGCCGTAGTTTTCTATTAAACAAATATCTGCGTAGGAAATCGCGCCGTAGTCGAGCATACAACCGATTAGACATTCGGACGCCGACGCCGTTCCGTCGTTAGCCAAAACTTTGATTTGGCTTTCCGAAGTGAAATACTTCGCGTAAACGGAAGTTTTGGAATAGAACTGTTCCCTTTGTCCTTCCCGATACTGAGCGACCGCGATTAAACTCTTGCCCGTACTTCCCTTACAAAAATAGGACGCAATTTCCTGCAAAATATCCATATATCCGCCACCGTTGTCGCGCAAATCTAAAACGAGATTGGTTTTTCCGTCCGTTTTAAACTGTTCCATTGCGCGAGTGAACTCCGTCCCCGCGCTACCGTTGAACTGCGTTAAGCGGATATACGCGGTTTTATCGTCTAAACAAGATAACGGGTCGCCCTTTTCTTGCCATTCCGTCGCCTGTGCGCCCGTGAACGCGTAGGCGGTCGTATTCGTACGGTAAAACACGTAGTTTTCCACGAACGTGTCTTTATAAATCTCGACCGTTTCTATCTGTTCACCGCGCCGTACTTTAATAAGGAACTTCTCGCCCTTCGTCCGTTCCTGTACGAACGCGTAGAACGCGCCGTATTTTTCCGAGTCGATTAACCATTCGTCAATCAGTCCGTACCCGACGATATAATCCCCTTCGCGAATCCCGACCTTTTCAGCCGGCGAGTTACCCGATACCCTGCGTACGAGCATTATGGGATTCCCTGCGCTATCTTCCGTTAAGAAAGTAAGCCCTATTCCGCTCCATTCCCCCGTCGCTTCCGTAAGTGCCGACGCGTACTCGTCGGGGGTCATATATTGCGAATAGCTATCGAGCAAATCTTCGTTGATAGCGTCGAAGAGTACGCCGTAAAATTCTTCGTCCGTGATTTCTTCGTAATATTTGTCTTGGATTGCGTTTTTAATCTTTTGGAGCGTTCGCATCTCGCTATCGAACTGCAATGCACTCGCCAAATACCCAGCGAAAAACAACGCGATTGCCAACGCTACCGCTCCGAATTTTTTCCAACCACCCCTTTTGCGTTTAGGTTGTTCGGTGGGGGCAGGGTCGGTTTGAACTTCGTTTGTCTTTGTTTTTTGGTCCGTTTCGTCTTGAATAGTTTTATCAAACTCGTCGTTAAAATTTCTATCGTCTTGCAAGTTATACTCCTTTACGAAAAAAACGCGCCTTACGTTCAACGCGTCTTTCGTAGTATTTAGCTATTTTGCTGTTTTTCTTTATTTTTCTTATTTCCCAAGCAACTTATACAGTATCGTCAACACTCTAAACGAAACCGCGTCTGGGAATAAACGGATATTCAATCCCGTAGCGCGCTCGATTTTATCCAAACGATACAATAAAGTGTTTCTGTGCATATAAAGATTTCTCGACGTTTCGCTCACGTTCAAGCTACACCGCAAAAATTCTTCCGCTGTTCCGACCATTTCTTCGTCGTCTAATATTTCTTTAGAATTATCGTCCATTAGCTCGGTTAAATATTCCGCAAGCTTGCTATCGGGTACTTCTTCCAGCATCTTCACGAGCATATATTCCCGATAGGTATGCACGTTCCCTTTATCCTCAAACACTTCCGCATACCGCAACGCACCCGATGCCTGCATATACGACGAAAAAGCGTATTTTAAACCTTTTACCGTCGTACCTACCCCTACGCTTACGTCAATCCCCAACTCTTCTTTTAACGACTGCGTTAAAAATTCTGCGTAGTCTAACGCCGAGTGATACTCTTCTTCCTCCGCGCCTAAAAATTTGACGAGTGCGCAGTTGGTTTCGTCCATTTTTACGACCGTATCCAAGCTATTTCCGCCGTATTGCGCGATTAAGGCAATCGCTTCGTCCGTCATTTTCGGGATACGAATAGCCAACACGAAACACGACGCGCTCGCCACCGAAAACTTCGTTTCGAATTTTTGCAAAGACGAAGAAGTACAATCGCCTAAAAGAATTTTTTTCAAATATTCGGTTTTAGACAAATCGAATTCTTTTTCCACGAAGCGTTCCAAATAAGCAGGAAGTAGTAAGGCGTATTTTTTCGCTTGTTCTATCTCTCCGCCCAAAACGCCGACGTAGCCGACGCGCTTGAATAAAAATCTGAAAAATACGTGCGTACCGTCGTCCGTAATCCCTTCGAATTGTCTATCGCATACGGGAATATCGATTGGACGAGTGTCTTCTCTATAATATAAAAATTCAACGCCGAGATCGTTTGCGACCCGTTTCGCAATTTTATCAAGTTCTTGCATTTTTACTCCTTAGTAAGTTCATTTTCCGCCTATTTTTATTTCTTTATAACATCCCACCATTTTATTATACCGCAAAATAAAAAAAATTTCAAGAGATTTTCCTTGCACAACAATTTTTTCATAAAAAACCTTCAATTTTTTTGGCAAATAAAAAAATTTTTTCAACTTTTTTCCTAAAACGCGAAAAAGGATTGAAATTAATATTGACATACGCGCAAAAAAGTGTTATAATACTATATACAAATAGTATAATGTAAAAGTAGGATTTCTTAAAAATTCAAAAACAAAAAAACTTATAGGAGATTTTATTATGAGTAACAAGTGTGTTCCCTCCGATGTTGAAGTCGAAGTTACCGCGACCGAACCCGTTGTTGAAGAAGTCGTTGTAGCCGAAGAAACTCCCGTTGCGGAAGAAGTAGTCGTTGACGCAATCGTTGCAACCGAAACCGTTGAAACGCAAGTCGTCGAAGAAGGCAAGAAGGCTAAAAAATGCAAGAAAGAAAAGAAAGCTAAAAAAGAAAAGCCTTGCAAGAAAGAAAAGCCTAAGAAGGAAAAGAAAGTTAAGGAATGCAAATGCAAGAAGGAAAAGAAGTCTTGCAACTGTTTCTATTCCGTATTCTCCCTTTTACTTACTATTGCCACCGTTGTGTTGGTATTCGTATTACCTGCATACGTTATCGGTAAAGGCAATAAACTTGTCGAAGGCGTTTCCCTTTTGGACGGCGCGCTTGGCGTACTTAAACTCAGCGACGTAACCGTTGCAAACTCCGGTGTAGTTGCGCTCGTATATTCCGCGTTCTTATTGACCGTACCCGTTGCGCTCCTTACGTCCGTTGGTTTGACGTTTGCTTGTTTCGTATCTAACAAAAACGCAAAATATTACGTTCGTGCAAACGCAATCGTAAACCTTGTCGTATTCTTCTTCGTTTCGATGGTTTCGATGTGCGCTTACAGATACCTTACCAATAAGCCGAACGCAATTGAACTTGCTTCTCTTATTATTGCAGGTGTAAACGGCGTTGCTTATATCGCAATTAACGTTAAAGACTATAAGAAGGCTACGTTCCTTCCCACCGTACTTTGCGGTTTGTCTTTCGCTAACGTGCTTTACTATCTCTACGCTACCGTATACATGAACAAGAAGTTGACGATTGCTATTATGGGTCGTTCCCTTCTCCACACGGCTATGTATCTTGGTATCATTGCGTTCGTTTCGTTGATTTTCTTCTATTCTCTCGTTCGTATGAGCAAGAGCAAGACGACGGCCGTTGACCTTCTCGTTTACGTTGCAAACGCTATCTTTACCGTTGGCGTTATGTTCTTCGGCTTCTGCCTTATTACCGGTATGAGACCTTATGCGTTATCTCTTATCGCATCGCTCGTTATCGCAGTCGTTCAAATCGTAATTTGCGCAGTTTCCATCAACTACGGCAAGTTGATTGCAAAAGTTGAAGCACAAGTTCCCGTAGTAGAAGAAGTTGCAGAACCCGTAGTAGAAGAAGTAGTTGTAGAAGAAGTCGTAGAACCCGTAGCAGAAGAAGTTGCAGAACCCGTAGAAGAAGTTCTTGAAGCTGAAGCAGTAGAAGAAGTCGTTGAAGAAGACCTTCCCGAAGCTAACTTCGTTGAAGAAGAAGTTCAACCCGTTGAAGAAATTCCTATGGCTCCCAGATTCGCATCGAGCTATATGAGAGCAAGAGAAACCGCTCCCGCTCCTACCGCAACTCCTGCAGTTAGCGCATATGACTGGTTTATCGAATCTCTTAACCCTGAAGAAAAGAATGAATTCGTTGAACTCTTCATCTTCAAGTATATCGGCGGTACGGCTAACCTTCCCGAATACGTACCCGGTGGAGATAACTATCAATTCTTCCGTTCCTTCTTCGTAAATCTTGGTAAATATAGAAACCGCATCTCCGATACGCTTATCGAAAAGATGTATCAATTTATGACTAAGAAATACTAAGAATTAAAACTCCTATTGAAAATATCTCGCCGTGATAATCACGGCGAGATTTATTTTATTTTTATTATCTTTAATCACAAACGGGCTTGCAAGAATTTTCTTGCAAGCCCGTTTGTTTATCTCGTTTAATTTAATGCTTTTACGTAAAAAGACTAATTCTCAAATGTTCCATACGTTCGAAATTTTTTATTTAATCATCTCACTTTAATTGTTACCAAAATCTCGCCCTTCTCGTTCGTCGTTCTACTTTCGCATACGCTATCGACTAAGAACAACCCCCTGCCGTGTTCGGCGTAAACGTCCGAACAAAAACTCTTTTCGGGGGGCGTAAACGCAACGGACGACGATACCTTTATTTTAATCAATCCGTCCGTTACTTCGCTTTCAAACGTAGCCACGCCCTTGCTATGCTTTAAGGCGTTGGAAACTAATTCGCTTACGACGAGTTTGGAATCGAATACGTTATCGTAAGCCACTTCCCGTTCTTCTAAAAATTCGCAAAGACGGTCGATTGCGTCTTGCAAATCGGTTAAATTTTTTACGACGACTAACACCGTCTTCACCCCCCTTTTTTAATCTTCTTGCGGTAAATTCTCCCGCAACTTCGCCAACAATTTCCGTTCCAATCTCGACACGAACATTTGCGAAACGCCTAAACGGTTCGCCGTTTCGCTTTGCGAAAATTGGTCTACAAACCGATACTTGACGAGCCGTTTTTCCGTATCCGTCAAACCCGACATCGCAGAGCGAAGCATCTCCTTCGTTTCAAACTTTTCGAAACCGTTTTCGTCCGACGCCACGACGGAATAAAGAGATTGCTCTCCGTCCTCCCCCGTAACCATACCGTCTAACGACACCGTACCCGCAACTTCAAGCGCGCGCACGACGATTTCTTGAGAAAGTTTCAAGCCGTCTGCAATCTCTTTGACGCTCGGTTTTACCCCGTTCGCGCTTTCGTACTCGGCGGTAAACTTCCTTATCGCCATACCGACTTCGCCTAACTTCCTAGGAAGTTTTATGAGCCTTGACTTATCGCGGAAATAATTTTTAATTTTTCCTGCAATCGTCGGCGTAATATAAGTAGAAAACTGTACGCCGTGCGTGGGGTCGAAACTTTCAATCCCCAACAACAACGCGTACGTCGCCTCCTGTTTCAAATCGTCGTACTCCACGCCCCTACCTACGAACTTTTTCGCAAGTATATCGGCTATATACATATACTTTTCCGCGATTTGATTGCGAATTTCGACGTCGCCGGTCTTTTTATATTGTATAAAAAGCTCGTTCGTTTGTTCTTCCGTCATAATCCAATTACGCCCCAAAGCTAATCGCAATTACGCGACCCTTTTCGTTTTTTCTAAAATCCACTCGCCCCAACAACGCGTTTAAAAGCGCGTAGGAAATCTCGTCCTCAAACCCGTCTTGAACTTCACCCGTTTGATTTACGCCTACTATCTCGCAAGAAAGCATTTCACTCACGGTAAAACTAAGTTCCGCATTTAAAAACCCGTTTCTTTTCAAAATCAACAAACTTTCCGTCACGCAAACTTTAAAATCTTCCGTTGAATCGACGTCAAAATCGGCAAGCGCGCAAAGTCCGCCCGTCGTCAAACGTACGGTGGTAAAATATTCACTCTCCAAAGGGAAACTAATTTTAAACTTTTCCATAGCTTATTTAATCTCCATAATCGTATCCAGCGAGCAAATTACAAATAATTTTTTCACTTTCGGTTGTAAGCCGACAAGCGTCATTTTCTTCCCGTCCGTCTTTGCTTTCTTGAGAATTTTTACAAACGTGCCAAGCGTCGTACTGTCGATAAAATCAAGTTCTTCGCAATTAAAAAGCAAATCGCTCGGCGCTTTGTCGTATTCTTCGCAAACGTCGTTATAGAAATTTTCCGCATTCCCCGCATCAATATCGCCCGTAAGCGTAAAGACGAGTTTATTCTCGTTCAAGCCTTGAAAGTTTACTTCTTTCATAATATTTTCTCCTAAGCTATTTCTAATTTATATAGTCATCTTTATTATATATGTAAAGCAACGGACGGATTTTTAAACGCTCCGTCCGAATTTTACGCTTTTCATATTGTCAAAATCAAATTGAACGCCAAGCCGACAAACACGGAAACTAAATATGCGAAAAATACCATCGCAACGTTGCGTTTCCACTTCTCGGTATTTTTCAGCAATACCACAAACCCCAGCCCTGCGTTCGCGCAAAGCCCTGCAAGACACGAACCGAACGAAATACCGCCAAGCAAAAAACTTTGCGTAATCACAACCGACGACGCGCAATTTGGAATTAACCCGATTAACGCGGTAATAAACGGTTGCAAAAAGACGTTCTTTTGCATAAACGCGTAAAAAGCGTCTTCCCCTACCCACTCAATCGCCCAACCGAGCAAGAAATTAATTAAAAACACGAACCCTGCCACCTTCAAAGCGTGTAAAAGGGGGACGAACAAATACGTGTAAACGGGTCTTGTGCCGTCGTGCGGTTTACCGCAAGCGGTACATTCGCTCGTTTCGTTGATATCTTCTAAATAATTTTTTATAAAAATATCGCGGACGGTTTTGGGATTAGAAATCTCGTACGCGGGTCTTGAACGCAGTTCTTGGTTTTTACCCGTTTTTTTCAAGAAAAAATCCACCGTATACCCGACGATAATACCGATAAAAATCTTACTGACAATCAACGGCAATAACCACACCGCGCCCGCGCCGTCGGAAAGTAAAATAATAAACGCCTCGTCGCTCGTCGATAAGAAAATAGCAAACAACGTACCCACGGTAATATATTTTTGCTCAAATAACTTCGCCGCCATTACCGAAAATCCGCATTGGGGAATCAATCCCGTAACCGAACCGATTAACGGCGCGCCTTTACCTTGTAAGCGTTTAGAACGCGAAAAATCCGTCTTATTTTCCAACAGTTCGATGACGATATAAATAATCACGAGCCAAGGCAACAGCGCTAACGTATCGAAAAAAGCGTGTTCAAGCGCGTGCAAAATTTCGTGCATTATTCTACCCCCTTCTTGATTTTAGGCATACCTGTCCCTGTGCTTTCAAGGGTTTTCGTCAAAGGAATAGACGCTTTTGCATTCAAACTCATATCCGCAAAATTCCCTAATTTAAACTGTATAACCCCTTCCGAAGCAATCATCGCCGCGTTGTCGGTACAATAGCGTTTTTCGGGTAAAACGAGCTTAAATCCGCGTTGCTTGCATTGTTTTTGCAAGCTTTCACGAAGATAGGTATTCGCCGCAACCCCACCGCCGACGGTAATGGTGTCCACTCCTTTTTCTTCCCCTGCGTCGAGCGTTTTTTGAACGAGTACGTCCACCGCCGATTGTTGGAAAGACGACGCTACGTCCGATTTGGAATATTCTTCACCCTTTTGTTCTTTCGTATGGCAATAATTAATGACCGCGGTTTTCAATCCGCTGTACGAAAAATTATATCCACCGCCACCTTTGAACATTTTTGGAAACGAAATATTCGCAGTCCCTTCTAAAGCGCACTTTTCAATATTCGGACCACCGGGGTATTTCAAACCCAAAACTCTTGCAACTTTATCAAACGCCTCGCCTGCCGCGTCGTCGAGCGTCGAGCCGAGAATTTCAAACTCCGCTTCCGACTTCGCGTACAAAATCGCGGTATGACCACCGCTACAAAGTAACGTGACGAACGGGGGTTTTAACGTAGGAGAATCCAAATACGCCGCCGCCAAATGACCGCGAATGTGATTGACGGCTATAAGCGGTTTATTAAGCGCGTAAGCAAACGCTTTCGCGAAGGACACGCCTACGAGCAACGCGCCTAAAAGCCCTGCGCCGTACGTAACCGCTACCCCGTCTATATCCGCGTAAGTAATTCCCGCGTTTTTAATCGCGCGTTCCACCACCGTCGCCACTTCGTCGGTGTGAACTCTAGACGCGATTTCGGGTACGACTCCGCCGTAGAGCGCTTGAATACTTGCCGACGACGCGATTTCGTCCGACAAAATTTTCCTACCCTGAACGACGGCGGCCGCCGTTTCGTCGCAAGACGTTTCAATCCCTAAAATAATCGGGTCTTTTTTAGTTGTGTCAATCGTTTTTAAAGGTGTGTACATAATAGATAATAATCGCTAATGATTGATATAAAATACGGCGGAGTAATCACTCCGCCGTTTCGTTTATTTTTATACGGCGAATTTTAAGTCTTTTTCAAATAGTCGATGATAAAGCCGTGGATATCACCGTCCATAACGCTTTGAACGTCGCCCTTTTCAAACCCCGTTCTATGGTCTTTCGCCATCGTGTACGGGCAGAATACGTAGGAACGAATTTGCGCGCCCCACTCGATTTTTTTCACGTCGCCTTTGAGCGCGTCCGCTTCCGCTTGCCGTTCTTGGATTTTTCTTTCCAAGAGTTTAGAACGGAGCATTTGGAAACAAAACTCTTTATTTTGCAACTGCGAACGTTCGTTTTGGCATTGTACCACAATCCCCGTCGGGAAGTGCGTAATTCTAACCGCCGACGCAACTTTGTTTACGTTTTGACCACCTGCGCCACCCGAATGGTAAATATCAATACGAATATCGTCGTCGTTGATTTCTACTTCGGTATCGTCTTCAACTTCGGGCATAACTTCAAGCGAGCAAAAAGACGTTTGACGACGCTTGTTCGCGTCGAAAGGCGAGATACGAACGAGCCGATGCACACCCATCTCCGCTTTCAAGAACCCGTAAGCGTTTTCGCCTTCGACTCTGAAATCGACGCTTTTATAGCCTGCGCCGTCGCCGGCTTCTCTATCGAGTTCGATGACTTTAAACCCCATCTTTTCGCAATATCGGCAATACATTCTATAAAGCATCGAACACCAATCGCAAGCTTCCGTACCGCCTGCGCCGGCGTGTAAAGCGAGCATCGCGTTGTGCGAATCGTAAGGCCCTTTCAAAATCGCGCGGATACGCATATCTTCAATATCTTTTTCCGCCACCGAAAGCATCTCGTCAAGCTCCGCAATCAAACTCTCGTCGCCCGTTTCTTCGATTAAATCGATAACGTCCCCAGCGTCCGAAAGAGCGGTTGCGCCCTTTTCGTAAGCGGTAATTTTATTTCGGATTAAAGCAAGCTCTTTGCCGATTTTAGTGGATTTCTCTATATCCTGCCAAACGTCGGGGTTTTCTTGTTCTTTTTCAAGCTCGGCAAGGCGCACCTTTTGGTTTTCGATATCGAGCGCGTAACCCGCTTCTTTAAGCGTTTCACGCATTCCGTTAATTTTAAATCTGTAATCGTCTGCTTTGAACATATTTTTCCTTAATTTTATTTGTTCTCGTCTTTATTTTCCGTTGCTTGCGCGTTTTTTTGTTGAGAAGACATTTGGCTCAAAGGCACGGGCATCATACGACGAACAGGACGTCTTACGGGTTGCGCGCTTTGATTAGCTTGCACAGGTTGCGCAGGCTGAGGTTGAGCAGGCGCTTGGCGTACTTCCACCTTCACCTTCAAAAGTACGGAAATGGTCGTTCTTTGGATACGTTCTACCATTTCGTCGAACATATCGAACCCTTCTTGCTTGTACGAAATAACGGGGTCGACTTGCCCGTAAGCGCGAAGACCGATACCCTTTCTAAGTTGGTCCATCGCGTCGATATGGTCAATCCAATTTCTATCAACCGTCATCAAAAGCACTCGTCTTTCAACGTCGTGGAAGTCCACGCCTATTTCTTTGAGTTCTTCAATCTTCTTTTCGTATTCTTTAATCGCCTTATTCGTAATCTTGCGAATAGCGGTTTCGTAATCCCACTTCGTCAATCTTTCACGGGTAACGTAATTCGTCCCTTCAGGCAAAATCTTCGTTTCAAGAGCTTGATTGAGCTCCACTTCGCTCCAAAGTTCGGGCATATCTTCCACGTTGACCGCACTACGCACCGTTTCTATTACGAAATCGGGGATATATTTAAGGACTTGTTCGTGTACGTTCTCGCCCTTAAGCACTTTCATACGTTCCGCGTACATAACTTCACGTTGCTTATTCATAACGTCGTCGTATTGAAGTACGTTTTTACGGATACCGAAGTTTCTACCTTCAATCGTTCTTTGCGCGTTTTCAATGCCGTGCGAAAGCATCTTGGATTGCAAACAGGTATCTTCGTCGATTTTGAAAGCCGTATAAAGCGCTTTCATTCTTTCGCCACCGAAACGTTTTACCAAATCGTCTTCAAGCGAAAGGAAGAATACGGACATACCGATGTCCCCTTGACGACCTGCACGACCGCGGAGCTGGTTGTCGATACGACGGGATTCGTGACGTTCCGTACCGATAATGCAAAGACCGCCCGCCGCAATAACGTCCGTCTTTTCCTTATCCGTTTGTTCTTTATAATACGCGTAAACTTTTTCGTATCTATCACGAAGAACTTGAATATCGTCGGGGATATCCGTGATATACGTGCTCATCGCCAAATCGATGTCTTCCGGCTTCGCGCCTTCTTCACGCAAACGTTTCTTCGCAAGGTATTCGGGGTTACCACCGAGCAAAATGTCCGTACCACGTCCAGCCATATTGGTAGAGATGGTAACCGCGCCAAGACGACCTGCTTGCGCAACGATTTCCGCTTCGCGTTCGTGGTTTTTCGCGTTCAAAATGTTATGTTTAACGCCGTTACGTTTCAAAAGACGGGAAATTTCTTCCGATTTATCAACGGACGAAGTCCCGACCAAAATAGGTTGACCGCTTTCGTGTCTTTCCACGATTTCGTTGACAATCGCGCGTTTCTTGCCGTCCACCGTCGAATATACCATATCAGGCAAATCTACACGTTGAATAGGCTTATTCGTGGGAATTTCCACAACGTCGAGCGAGTAAATCGTTCTAAATTCCGCTTCTTCCGTCTTCGCCGTACCAGTCATACCGGAAAGCTTAGAGTATAAACGGAAATAGTTTTGGAAAGTAATGGTTGCATAGGTCTTATTTTCACTTCTAACTTCCACGCCTTCTTTCGCTTCAATCGCTTGGTGCAACCCGTCCGAATACCGACGGCCAATCATCAAACGGCCGGTAAATTCGTCAACGATAACGACTTCGCCGTCGTTCACGATATAGTCTTCGTCGAGTTTGAAAAGCTTATGCGCTTTGAGCGCTTGTTGAATATGGTGGTTCAAGTCCGCGTGCGCGATTTCCGCAATATTGTCGATATGGAAGAAACGTTCTGCCTTTTGCGCACCGCTGTCGGTAAGCTCAACCGTCTTGTCCTTTCTGGAAATGATATAATCCCAATCTTTGCTTGCCGCAAGCGACTTCTTCCCTTCAGGCGCGTTCAACTGAGCAATTGCTCTCTTTTCCGCTTGTTCCGCTTCGTAGTTCGCTTGTTCTTCCAAGGTCATCTTGGTATAGTCAACCGTTTCTTCTTCGTCGTCTTCTTCAACGACTACTTTTTTCTTATTCTTCTTTTTACTTTCGCGAAGTTGCTTGTACGCTTCGTCTTCTTGTTCTTTAAGCTCGTCGTCAAAACCTCCCGAAAGCGTGCGAACGAATCTATCCACTTGCACGTACAAATCGGACGATTTCTCGCCCTTACCGGAAATAATAAGCGGAGTTCTCGCTTCGTCAATCAAAATGGAGTCGACTTCGTCCACAATCGCGAACGTCAAATCGCGTTGTACCATTTTAGTTAAATCCGTTTTAAGATTATCACGAAGATAATCGAAACCGAACTCGTTATTCGTACCGTAAACGATGTCGCACTTATATGCTTCACGCTTTTCGTCGTCTTCCATACCGGGTACGACGACGCCGACGGTCAAGCCCATAAACTTATGCACTTTCCCCATCCATTCTGCGTCACGTTTCGCCAAGTAATCGTTAACGGTTACGACGTGAACGCTCTTACCCGTAAGCGCGTTCAAATACGCAGGTAACGTGGAAACGAGCGTTTTACCTTCACCCGTTCTCATTTCGGCAATACGGCCTTGGTGCAAACAAATACCACCGATAATTTGCACTCTAAAGTGTTTCATTTTAAGTACGCGCCAAGCCGCCTCACGGAGCGCAGCAAAAGCGTCGTAAAGAATATCGTCGAGCGTTTCGCCGTTTGCCAAACGGTCTTTTAAAACTTGCGTTTGCCCTTTAAGCTCGTCGTCGCTCATCTCGGCGTACTTGCTTTCTAACGCCTCAACCTTATCCGCCATCACACCGAGCTTTTTCAAGCTCCTTCTCGCATCGCTACCCATTAAATAACTAATTAATCCCATTGAATAACTCCAACCGTTTATTTCTACGGCTTTTCGCCGTTTTTATACCATTTATAATTGTACTATATTTTGCTCGAAAATGAAAGCGTTTTTTACGGGTTTTGAACAAAAAATCCGTCGATTTGTCCCGAAAAGAGCTATTTTCTTTACAATATAATTATAATTCCTTTTTAGATAGTTTAATTATAACCTTTATCCTTAAAATTTAAACAAAAAAACGCAGTCCAAAGCTATCCCTTGAACTCGCGTATTTAAAATTTGTATTTACTTTTTATTCTTTTCGCTAAAGAATACTTTATAGCAAAACACAACGGAAACGCAACACAGTATTGCGACTGTTACAACGTCCAGCCGTCGTTAATTGGATAGCCGTACGCAAGCTAAGAAACGCAGAGCTTGACGTAGAAATGTGACGGTTATACAAGTAAGCCCGTCGCTTGGATAGAGAAGCAAGCAGTTCAAGAAGAGCGAGCATTTCCAACGGGAGCGTACTAGCCGTACGTGACCTAGGAAACGCGGAGCTCGACGTAGAAATGCGTAGCTTATATATTCAAGCCTAATATAATTACAGTCTTTCTTTCAAGGACGACGCCGTTAAAAAAATTACCGCTCTCGCTCCTGCATTTTTGAGCACTCTTGCGCATTCGCTACCCGTTGCGCCCGTCGTCATAATATCGTCAATCAACAAAATATCCCTGTCTTTAACGGTTTTACGTTTATGTACCCGATACGCACCCGAAACGTTTTCCACCCGTTCTTTGCCAGAAAGATTTTTTTGTTGAACGTTTTCACGAGTTTTATGCAACACGTCAAAATCGCATTCCAACCCTAATTTATCCGCAACGACTTTCGCTAGTTCTTCCGATTGATTATATCCACGCGCAACTATTTTCTCTTCCGTCAACGGCACGCAGGTTACGAGTAAGTCATTGATTTGAATTTCCGAACGCAGATAGTTAGCCATTTCCTCCCCGAAAAAGTTGGATAAATACCTATCCCCGTTTTTCAAACGGTTAATTAAAGACGCCGTTAACCCTTCGTACGTGAACGGCGAAAAACTCATCGTAAAATTGGGCAAATTTTGTTTACAAGCCAAACATACCCCACTCGCACGGGTTTTTCTGCCACACTTAGGGCAAACGTGTTCGGAATTTTTTATCAACGCCTTTTCGCAGTCCGCGCAAAGCCGTTGTTCGGGATAGTTAAACACTTCCACCCCACAACTATCGCAGGTATGCCCGAACCTAGCGAAAAAGGTTCGGAGCTTTTCTCCAAACCTTTTCATCATTCTTCTTTTCCTTTTTTAAGTTCGTAACGCACCAACGCGTAAGATAAAGCTACGCCAACCGCCAATAACCCCAGCCCCAACGCTACGTCAAGCGCAGGTACGCCGTTTGCAAACCAATCCACGTACACCGCTAAAATATCCGCATTGAAAAACATCGACAAAATCGAGCCAAGCGACAATCCGACAATCATTGAGTAGGCGGTATGCCTTGCTTTATTAAATAATATGGTAAGGATTTTCGAAAAAGTAAACAATCCCGTCAAAAAACCTACGCCGAGCGAAATATAATTCAAAAATACAAGCGGATATTTCGTCCAAAACGCGAAACTTACGCTGTTCATTAAATCGTTAAACCAGCCGAGCGACATCAATAACGCGCTCGCGCTTAACCCCGGTACGATTTGCGTCATAGCAAGCAAATACCCAACCGGCAAGCAAAGCAAAGTGCGGAAAGAAACGCTCGTAAATTTATTATAATCCACAACGGGATTCAACGAAAGGGGCATCGGCGTTCTCGATAACCGCCACGCCGAGAACACGCCGAGCGCAACGGGCAACAATACGCCGAGAACGAATAACCCTATCCGCAAAGGCGTGATTTTCGCGCCTTTTAATTCCACCGATACCGCTGGAAACGCGCCTATCATTAATCCGGCGAACAAACAAACGACGGCAAACGGCAAAATTTCAAGCAAACTCTTTACGCCTAAAAATCCTACTACTAACCCTAACAACATTCCCAATCCAATTGGCAATAAGAACTTAAAACAACGCTTAAAGTCCTTAAATAAGTTGCCAATAGCGTAAAGGAATTGGTCGTACAGCTTAAAAATAATCGCGACCGTCGAACCGCTAATTCCCGGTACGATGACGGCTAAGCCGATAAATACGCCGAGCAACGCGCTTTTTCCCCAAGTTTTTTTCGTATATTTAATTAAAGCGATTTCGTATTCGGACATTCCAAGCCCCTTTTTATTTTTTGGTTTTATCGTAGAGAACGTTGATTTTAGCCAAAATTTATTTTTAGCGATTAAACGACATAACGTCTATTTTTCGTTCGGCTAATCCCTGCCCCCATCGGATAAGGTCTTTTTTTGCCTTATATACCGCAACAACACCCCCGCCAACCAAATAGATGCAAGCGCAAACGCAAACCCTGCGCACGCGCCAAGACAGTCCATTAAAACGTCGGCAAGCTCTTGCGTGCGACCAGCCGTAAAGGTCTGTAAGTACTCGTCGAAAACCGCCACGCCGAAACACAACGGCAGGGGTATGGCAAAGAAATATTTGATTTTCGTATAGGAACGCACGCACCAAGTTACGAGCGCGCAAAGCAAAGCAAACTCCGCGAAATGCGCCAAGCTTCTCACCAATTTATGTAGAATATAAAAATCTTCTTGTTCCGTTTTACCGCCGAGCGAAAGGTCTGGTTTAAACGTTTCGAGTACGTCTTGCACGCCTTCCGTTACCTGCGAACTTTGTTGTCCCGATTGCGTCGAGTCTTTCAGCGAATTAGAAAAAATCCACGCTATCATCAATATGCACAGTAAAGTCAAAATTATGCGAACGCACCAAATTTTCAGTTTTTCATTAAATTCTATTTTTCTCATACTATTATATTATACTTCAAAAATCCCGAACGGTCAAGGGATATTTAAAAATTCCCAATTATTTTTTTGCTTTTTTGGAAATTATTGAATGTTTCGACCTTTTTTACTGTTTTTACGCAAAATCTGTCATCTTTTTTCCCCCTTCCGCGCATATAATTTAATAAATAACTTCACGGCGGTATACTTATGAACTATTTCAAAAAAACTTGCATCTTACGACAACTGCGCCAAGGCTTTTCCTGCGACGGAAAAACGCTTTCGGGGCTCGTCAAAATCGAACAGTACGGCAAAAATATTTCCGCGGAAGTTTCCATTCTAAACTTCGCGCCCCTGTCCGCTGGGGAATACTATTGTTTACTCTCCGATGCGTTCTCGCACACCGAGCTTTTGCCGTTGCGCGGTAAAAGTCTTTTCAATATCATTTCAGGGTTAGATATCTCCACCGGTTTTTGCGCGATTATTTGTTTCGTGAAAGACGAAGTTTTACCCATTGCCTACGGCGTAAATGGTAAGGAAGATTACGAATGGCGAAAAATTCTTGAAACCGCCTTCCCTACCCCCACCAAAAAGGCGGGAGCAGGGGCGCGTTTAACAGGCGAAAGCGCGATTATGGAATATCAAACCCAACCGCCTACGTCGAAGTTTAAAGAAAAAGAGCAAGAACGAGAACGAATTACTCCGCAAGAAAAATCCCAAAAATATAACGACGAATTACTTGCGGAAAAAGACTATTATAGAGCGGAGGAAGGCGATGAACGAGAGCGCGATTACGAGAATTGCTCGAATGCACAAATTGAAAGTGGAACTGAAAAAGAAAACGGGAAAAATGGGCGCGACGCTCAAGAAGATGACGATGCTGAAAACGTACTCCACCCGTTTGAAGTTGACTCGGACGGATACTATCGTGCGGTAAAAAGCGAAATCGACGAACTGTTCGCGCGCTATCCCAAAGACGATACGCTAAACGGCGTATTTTCTTGTAGTGAATGGGTACGGATTAAAGGCGAAAAAGGTTCGCCCCAATATCTCGTAGGCGTGGTATATGAAAATTTAAAAGCCAAGTACGTATGCTACGCGCTCCCCGCCGATGACGGAGAAAGTCCGCCTGAAGAAATCAAGGACGTTTGCACGTTCGTACCCTTATCCGCGTTTAACGATTGCGTTGGATTTTTCGTTATCTTCCAAAGCGCTTCAACGGGCGAATGTATCCGTCCTGAAAGCGTATGACAACGTCGCTAAAAATATTTTATTTATTTTTTATATTTTCTTTCACGATTTTTTTAAAACACTTGACGAAATAGGCAAAAATATTTATAATATAAATAAGAAATTTAAAATTATTTTGGGAGTCATTATGAAAATTATCGTCACGGAAAATTACGATGAAATGAGCAAAAAAGCAGCGGAAATCATTATCGACGTTATCAAAAACAACCCCAACGCAGTGCTTGGTCTTGCGACGGGTTCTAGCCCTATCGGTACGTATCGTAATATGATTAACGACCATAAAGAAAACGGCACGTCGTATAAGAACGTTTCCACCGTCAATCTCGACGAATACGTTTCTTTAGACAAAGACCACGATCAAAGCTACGCTTACTTTATGCGTAAAAATCTCTTCGACGAACTTGATATCGACCAAACCAACACCCACCTTCCCTGTGGCACGGCAAAAGACCTTGCAAAGGAATGCGACCGCTACAACGGAATACTTGCAAAACTCGTTCCCGACGTTCAAGTACTCGGTATCGGCTCGAACGGACATATCGGTTTCAACGAACCGGGTACGCCGTTGGATTCCGTAACGCACGTCGTTGACCTTACCGAAAGCACGATTAAAGACAATTCCCGTCTTTTTGCGTCCGTGGACGAAGTCCCCAAACAAGCGCTTTCGATGGGCATTAAAAATATTATGCAAGCAAAATCCATCGTGATGGTCGTTTCGGGTAAAAATAAGGCGGAAGCTGTCAAAGGTATGGTAAACGGCGAAATTACGCCCGAACTTCCTGCGTCCGTTCTTCAACTCCACCCGTTCGTAACGCTCGTTTGCGACAAGGGCGCTGCAAGTTTGCTTTAATAACTTTTCAACTTATAATCGATAACGAAATACGGCGTTTGCAATTCGCAAACGCCGTATCTTTTAATTTTTTTCTATTTTTACAATCGTTAAAACGCCGTTTAAAACTTTAAAACGTACGTTCCATTGAGCAAATTTCATTCCGTATTCCCTACCGTCGTCTTGATACGAAGGTCTTGGGTCGTCGGCTAAACAATCAAGCAAACCCTGCCATTTTTCTTTCGGCAAAAGCTTCGCCCACTTTTCGTCAAACTTCACTTCCAAACGATGATTTTCCACTTCGTCCGCATACCCCCCGACTGCGTCTAAAACGCAATCTGCGTGGGGCAGGTACGGTTTAATATCTAAAATCGGCGTACCGTCCAACAAGTCTGCGCCTTCGACGATAAGCACGACTCCGTCCGTTTCGCTCTCTTGAATTTCAACAAGTTTCACGCAAGAAAGCCCTAAAGGATTAGGTCTAAACGGGGAACGGGACGCAAATACGCCCACGCGCTCGTTTCCACCCAATCTCGGCGGACGAACGGTCGGAGAAAATTCGCTCGAATGCGATTTTGAGAAATCAAAAATCAACCAAATATGCGAAAACCCGTCCAAACGTCGAAAGGCGTCTTTCACTCGGTATTCGGGGAAAAACACGACTCTACCCACCAATCCGCGCGCCCTACCGCTTTGACGGGGTATACCGAATTTTTCTTTAAAATCGGTTTGAATATACGCAATGGGTTTCACGAAAAATCCGTCCATCGAACGCTCCTAAATTTTTTCTATGAGTGATTTGATTAGCTCCACGACGATTAAAACGAAATTTTCCGTCGCCAAGTACGCCGTTTCAAACGAGCCCGTCGCAAAAAGATTTATTATAAATATAAATATCGATACAAACAATACGATTAAAGAAAGAGTTATCATAATAATAGGACTTAATTTTTAATGCAATCAATTATATCCCTTTCTTCTGTACTTGTCAAGCGTTGAAAAGCAATTTTTAATTATTTTTCCCTTTATACGCAAAGCGTTCCACGATTTGTCCGTTTACTTCCACGCTTTCTAAAAACATTGTTTTGGGTCTAACCCAGACCCCGTTATCGCCGTACTCGGCGCGGTAAACGACCATTTCTTCAAGCGTTTCGCTGTTGTTTGCCACTGCAATTACGGTATATTCCTTCCCTTTATAATGTTTGTACCGTCCGCCTATCACCAATTCACGCATACCTGTCCCCCACTAATCTTTACTCGCCTTTCTTAACGCTTTAGGAATATGATTTTTAATCACGCCGTTCACAGCTTTTCCAAGCCCAATAGGATAGCTATCCACACATACGGCGCACCAACCGTTTTTAACGTCATACTCTATCGTTTCCCCGCGCAAAAATTTCTCCAATCGATTATCGGTCAACGAAAGGGATACGCAACGCTTACTATTTAGGCTATCCGTTGCCATCACGAGCGAGTGCGACGGTTCAAATCTACCGTTTATCATCTCGCCAAGCCGTACACCAACGCGCAAAACGTTTAAGCCTTTCCAATCAAACACCCCGTCGGGTAAAGCGTACAAAACGCCTTTTATTTCATAAAGTCTTTTCGCAAACGGCGAAAGGAAAAAGTCTTTTTCAAATTCTCTATACGCCTTTTCCGCGCCTTTCGAGACGTTTTCCTTTATTTCTTTTAAACTTAATTCCAAGCCGTCCTCACGCTCAAAAAGCGCGGCGAAATGTCCTTCCCCCCGAACGCGGTGGGGATATAATTTTTCTTGTTTTAAAAGCTTCATATCGGGAAAAGTGGACAAAAAGTCCAATACCTGCCCCTCGTCTTCTTCGTAGGAAAACGTACAAGTCGAATAAACGAGCCGACCGCCTTTTTTGAGCATTTTTCTTGCGCAAGCAAGAATTTCCTTTTGTCTATTCGCGCAAAGCGCAACGTTCTCTTCGCTCCATTCCCCTAACGCTTCGTCCGCGTTTTTACGGAACATACCTTCGCCCGAACACGGCGCGTCCACGAGTATTTTATCAAAATATCCTTCAAACGTTTCCGCAAGTTTAAAGGGCATTTCACTAACGACTACGGCGTTTTTTATCCCCATTCTTTCCACGTTTTGCGAAAGTATTTTAGCCCTTGAAAAAATAGGTTCGTTTAAGACGATTATCCCTTCGCCTTGCATCTTAGACGCAAGTTGCGTTCCCTTTCCGCCGGGCGCGGAACACAAATCAAGCACGAGCTCCCCCTTTTTTACGTCAAGCAAAGGCGCGGCGACCATCGCAGACGGTTCTTGCGAATACAGTACACCCGCAAAATGATAAGGCGACGCGCCTATTTTTTCTTCTTGAATATAGTAACCGCTTTGCTCCCACGCAATCGGCTCTAACTTAAAAGGAGAAATCTTTTCAAACGTTTCCGCCAAGCATTTTAACGTATTTACCCTTACGCCTTTGTAGGGTTTTTCTTGATATACGGCAAAAAAGGACTCCCACTCCGACTTCGGGAGTTGTCTTTTCATTCTTTCTATAAATTTTTCGTCGAGCTTTGTCGTTGCCGTACTCATTCAACGCGTACCTGCCTATTTGATTTTAATTAAATATAGAGATAAATTCGTCTAAGGAAACCGCTCTTGCCTTATTCTCAAGCGCCGATTTCATTCTTTGCCCCGTTTCCCCGTCTTGATAAACGTAAATATCACATTCTTCGGCGCGGAAAGAATAGAACCCTGCCTGCGCAAAAAGTTTTACAATCAAATCTTTTGCGATTGGCGTATCAAGGGTAATAGCGTGCGAAAAGCAAACTCTTTTGCCCTTAAACTTGCCGTCTTTTGCCCGTTTCCGTTTCTCCCTATCCACGAAATTATGGAAGAGCACGCGCGCCTTTTCGCGTTCTTCTTTTTTGCGTTTTACTTCTTCTAAATACTTATCAAAGGCTACGGACGAGCCTTGCGTAATTTCGTAGTTTTCAATTTTGCCAAGCGAAATTTCGTACTTTTCAAGCAACCCTAAAAAATCGGTGTTTTCATCCTTACACATCGCTTCCGCGATTCGCATCGTAGCGTAGGCGTCGTCCATCGCTTTATGGGCGACGAAATCCACCGATAAATTTTCCGCAATTTTCCCAAGCGCGAACTGACGAGAAAACTCGTTAATCTTGTTCATATAAATAAATTGCGTATCCGCAAACGAAAAATTGAAAGAGTCTAAGGAAAAACGATTGCTTTCCAAATTGAGATATTTCACGTCGTTCATCGTCGCGTGTCCGGCGACAAGCGTATCGCTATCTTCAAGCAATCCGCGAATTTTTTCCACGACTTGCGGAAAGGTCGGATATTTTTTAAATTCGCCGTAGGTATAGGGTAAAACGAGCCCCTGCTCGCCCTTTCTATCGGTCAAATGAAAACTTCCTTGCGGATTGATAAGCAAATCCCGCTTGTCCAAAATATTAAATTTATCGTCCGTCAGGCAATACCCAAACGCGCAAATCTTTGCGGATTTCTTGGTTACCCCTGCGCATTCAATATCAAAAAATAAATATTTCATAACTATTTTATTATAACATAATCTTATAAAAATCGCAAATAAAACCGCGGTAAATCCGCGGTTTTATCTTATTCTTTTGCGCTATATTCCGTTTTATATTCGCCGTTTTGAAAAACGGTTATCACGATGTCCCCGTGCCAATCCGTTCGATAGGTATCCACGTTTGACGAGCCCAATATAGACAACGTTTCGCCGTTCGGGTGTCCGTAATAATTATTCTTTCCACAGGAAATAACTGCCGTTTTTACGTTCAAATAATTTAAAATATCCGTATTCGCGCCGTCTTTTGCACCGTGATGGGGAAACTTTAAAAGTTCTACGCTGTTTAAATAAATTCCTTTTTCATTAAAAAGCCCTAACTCGTCTTCTTCGCACAATTTTTGCAAGACGGTTTCGTTCGTATCACCGCAAAACATAGCCGTAAACCCGTTATATTCTAAAAGCGTTATCGTCGAAAGCGCGTTACCGGAAAACGACTCGTTTCCACCGCTTTCCGCGCTATAAGGAAAAAGCACGCTAAATTGATAAGAATATTCTTGCATAGACGAAGTAACGCTTGCGTAGCGTTTCGCTATTTTCGTTTTTACACCGTTTTTAGCAAGCTCTTCGCCAAATTCTTCAAAAGCCGAATTGGTCTGACTCTCCGTTTCAAGGTAAGGCAAAAAGACTTCCCCTATTTCTTTATATTGAACGACTTCTTTTAGCGAACCGCAATGGTCTATATCCGTATGCGTGAGCAATACGTAATCGATTTTCTTTATTTTTAAAGCGTTCAAATACCGCAAAATCGTTTGCGCGCCGTCCACGTCCCCACCGTCAATCAACATCACTTGACCGTCGGGCAGTTCTATCAGCGTGGCGTCGGCTTGTCCCACGTCCAAAAAATGAATACGGAGTTCGCCGTCCCGGCGCTCGGCAACTTTAGGTAAAGCAAAATAGTATTTCCAGCTTTCTTCGGGTACAAACAAGGAAAACACCGACAAACTCACCACAAGCAAAACGAATAGAGCAAGAAATATTACACCCCGTCGCCGTCGACTTTCTCCCCTTTTACGTTTTTCGTCAATATAACCCATCGTCCCGTCCCTTTAACTTTGAGCTTCTTCTCGGATGCCGTTACAAATTTTTTGCATTTTTTCTTCCAAGCCAAATAACACGTCCGCGCAATCTTTAAGCTCCGCGCGATATTTCTCTTTCAAATCCGCGTTTACTTTATAGGATACTTCGTGTTCCAAACTCGCCCACATATTCATCGAAATCGTACGCAGTTGTATCTCTACGGGTGCGGTCGTTTGCAAAGTTGAAAGACATACCGGTACTTCGACTATTAAGTGCAAGCTTCTATACCCGTTGGCTTTTGGATTTTTTAAATAATCTTTTTCGTATAACAACCGAACGTCCGGTTGGTTTAAAAACACGTTCGCGATTTTATAAATATCTTCGATATAACTACATACCACTCTTACGCCCGCAAGGTCGGTAAGTTTCGTTAAATTTTCTTTGGTTTGCGCGTAACCGCGGCGGCCTAATTTTTCAAACGCGCTCTCCACCGATTTCAAGCGGTTTTCGATATGGTGTATCGGGTCGTGTCCCTGCAGACTCGCAAACTCCGCGTCCAGCACTTCAAAACGCGTACACGCGGTTTTCATCGCGCCAAAATATAACGGCTTTAAACGATTATATTCGTTTATGAACGCTCTCGTCGGCGTAGTTGTTTGGAACTCCGTTTCTTTTTCAATCGTCATAATTTTCCCCTTTTCTTTATTATATCATAAACCGCTAAAAAATGCAAACTCTTAACGAGTTTTCTTATTTATCAAAAAAAGAAAAAACCGATTTAATCGGTTTTTTCTCCGTTTATTTGAGTTTCTCTATAAGTTTAGGCAAAGCGTTTTCAAATCTCGCGCCGTACCAATGCGTAGGGTCGTTTTGCGTATCAAGAATACACTCTACCGTGTAATCGGCGGAAATTTTCGCCGACTCAAACGCCGACTTACCTTTCGTCAACGCACCCACGAACGCCGATGCGTAAATATCGCCCGTACCGTGACAACCTTTGGCAATTTTGTTATGTTCGTAATAAAACTTTTCACCGTTTTTATAAACGACTACGCCCGTTTTATCAGAAGTATAGCCAATCCCCGTCAAGACGATGGTCGCACCGTTTGAACAAAGCGCGGAAAGTTTTTCCAAAACGCCGTCCACATATTTCTCGTCGTAACTTTCTAAATAAGTTTCGCCCGTCAAAAGGCACGCTTCCGTCAAATTCGGCAACAGGAAGTCCGCGCGTGCGCAAAGTTCTTTCATCTTTTCCACGAACGCAAGGTCAAACCCAACGTAAAGCTTGCCGTTGTCCGCCATCGCAGGGTCAACAATCACTTTTCCGTCCGATTCTAAGCAAGTTTGCGCTAAAGATTTTACGTAGTCGATTTGTTTCGCGCTCCCCAAATAGCCCGTATAGAGCGCCGAAAACTTAATATTTTCTTGTTGCCAATGCTTTTCAATGAGTGGCATATCTTCCGTTAAATCGCGGAACGTATAGCCTTTAAATCCGCCCGTATGCGTCGAAAGTACCGCCGACGGCAACGCGCAAGTTTCTATTCCGCACGCCGAAATTATCGGCAAGGCAACGGTCAACGAACATTGCCCCACGCAGGAGATATCCTGTACCGTTAAGACACGCTTATTCATGATTTTTACTCCTTTTTTATAAAAATGTTAGAAATTCAACAACTTTAGCCGTTCTAAAAGGCGTTGAACTTTCAACGCCTTTTGCTTTTGTTAGTTATTTGCTTTTTTTACGGCGGACTTTGCTAACTTATAATCGTTATAATCAAGCTTACCGTCTTCGTTCAAATCTTCAAGCTCTAACAAGTACTTATTCGATTGACCAAGACTTGCGCCTTCGTGCCAAGCCGCGTCCCAAGCCTCGCCACTCAAATCAAAGTGATAATAAATGAACATATTACCGTCCAAATCGATACCGCATCTCCCAAAAGCATTCGAAGCAATCGAAGTAACGCCGACCTTTATCGAACCGTCAGCCACGATTTTTTCATCGTAAGGAAGATATACAAATTCCAAATTAGTACAACCCGCAAACGCTTTCATACCAATCGTAACTTTTTCGGGTTTATTAAAATCAAGCTCAAACGTGAACGCCAATTCTTTCAGTTTTACACAGTTTTCAAACGCACTGTTCCCGATTCTAACGCCGCGACTAAATTCCATAATTTCTTCGTCGTTGTCGTTGAGTACGGTCAATTCAGGACAATCACTAAACGCATACGAATTGATTACGGAAATAGATTTCGGCATTCTAAACGCTGTCAACTTATCACATTCCGCAACCGCATAGTTCTCAATCGTTTCAACCGTATCGGGAAGAACTAACGTCGTAAGGTACTTACTTTCTCGGAACGTTTCTTTTAAAATTTCCTTTAATTCACGCGCGCTCGTTACATTGTTTTTATCCGCAGGAATATTGGAAATCTCAAGCACCGTAGCATTCGAACCTAAGAATGCTTTTTCGCCTATCGATTCTACGCCTTCCAATCTTACGACGATAGGCGTATTTACCACATCGGGCGAAGTAGAAGGAGCTAAGAATGCAAATCTAAACGCCCCGAATCCAATACTACGAACGACCAACGCTCCGTTTTTATTACCTTGCGTTGCGATGCGTTCCAACGCCGAGCAGTAAAGGAATACGTTTTCTTCTAAAACGTCAACGGACGCAGGAAGTTCGAGTTCTTTCAAGTTCTTACAATTCGCAAACGCCGAGTCGCCAATCTCCTTCAATTCCCAAGCGACGCCTTGAACGGTAACGAATTCAACTCTTTCAAGGTTTTCGCAATTCATAAACGTTTCGTTGTCTAAAACTTTAACGGTCGAAGGAATAACGATTTGAGTCAAACCTACGCAATCGATGAACGCCCAGTTTAAAATTTGTTGCGCGCTTGTCAACGTTACGCTAAACGCTTCGGGCATCTTATAGCTTTCCTTTGCGTGTTTACCAGAAGTATCGATACCAAAAATCCAACCGAAATGTTGTTCGCCGGATTTCGCCGTCTTAGACTTACCAACGAACGGCAAGCTAATACTCTCAATCGCCGTACAGCCTTGGAACGCGCCGAAATCAATCATCTCAACGTTTTCAGGCACGAGAACGGAAGTAATCGCGGTACAATCTTTAAATGCGTCCGCCGAAATCTCGTTCACGTTGTTACCAAGCGTAATCTTTTCAAGATATACACAACCTTCGAATGCGCTTTGCGCAATAACGCTTTCGCCTTGCGCACCGTCTAAAAGAACGATTTCTACCAATCTATTCGGCATTTTTTCGTTCGAACCGAAGATATATCCGATTGTTTCGTCTTCTTCCATTTCGTTTATACCGCTATCGCGACCAACGAACGGCAAGGTCAAGCTAAGAGTTTCTCTAACGTATTGACCAAGTTCCCAATCGTATTCATCGTTGAACCCTTCTTCAAAACAACCTTCAAACGCGGATTTACCAATCGAAAGAATTGTTTTAGCTAAGTAGTTCTTCTCGCCGTTTTCGCCATATCTGATTTCTTTTAACGACGAACAACCTTTAAACGCTTCCATTCCAATCGCCGTAACTTCGGGAATAGTCAACTTGACGATATCCGAACAATTTTCAAACGCCTTATCGCCAATTTTCGTACCGCGTAAAACGATAACCGTAGCCAAACTTTCGGGTATATTCGCATTTCCTATACTACCGTTAAATACGTAGCCGAAATTAGTATTCTCGCCGTTTTCCTTTTCGCCGATGAACGGCAACGTTAAGCTTTCCAAGGAATCGCATCCAGCAAACGCCATCACGCCCATTTCCGTTACGGTTTCGGCATTGTAAACCACTTCTTTTAAGCTTGCGCAACCGTTAAACGCGCTTTCGCCAATCTTCTTCACGTCGCCACTCAACGTAATCGTTTCAAGATTGTTGCTACCGCTAAACGCGTAAGGAGCAATCACCGTCGATTTAACGATAGAAACTTCTTTCAAGCTTTGAGGTACGTCTTCGTTCTCATCAGCGAATACGTAACCGAAATTCGTATATTCTCCGTTTTCCTTTTCACCGATGAACGGCAAGGTAATTTTTGCAAACTTAACGCTTTCAAACGCTTTCGCGCCGATTTCTTTAATCGCGCTGAAATCGTTGATATTCGCATTTTCACCAATGCGAATAGACGCAAGCGATACGCAACGCGCAAACGCGTTTTCTTCAATCGTTTCTACCGTTGTAGGCAACGTGATTTCTTGAACACCGCCAATCCCCGCAAACGCGTTAGCCGGAATAACTTTAGTCGTTTTCAAAACGGTAACGTATTTCAAGCTCGTCGGAACGTCTCTATTCGAACCGAAAATATACCCGAACTCTCTACCGTCGTTTTCCGTCGAACCGATATATGCAACGGTTAAACTATTGAGTTTTTTACAACCCTTAAACGCCATATACCCAACGGTTTCGACCGTTTCGGGCAATACCACGTTCTCAAGCGCGGTACAATCTTTAAACGCGCTATCGCCAATCGAAAGTACGCCGTCAAGTTTCACGCTCTTTAACGCGGAACAGCCTTCAAACGCTCTTTCGCCGATATATTTAACCAAGTCAAGATTTTCTACTTCAACGAGCTTAGCGCAATTTTCAAACGCCGACGCGCCGATGAAAACGATGCTTTCGGGCAATTTAATTTTAAAGTTATGAGTAATTGCCAATTCTTCGCAAGCGGAACTAAGTACGCCCGTTACGGGATATTCCGTACCCTTCACTTTCGCCGGAATTTCAAAATAGTTTCTCGTATCGCCGTCGCCAACGATAAGTTTGGAAAGGGAATACGTACCGTCACCATTGGGCAGGAATTCATAGGTGTACGTACCGCATTTTTCCACTTTACAACAACCGTACTCGTCGAAAGTATGTCCTACTTTTTCTTTTATTTGATAGCTGGAATCTTGCTTACCGCAATTTTCACAAATCTTATGTCTAGTCCAACCGTCTTCAACGCAAGTAGCTTGTTTCGCCTCCACCGTCTTAGTGAAGCTATGGTCGAGCAACGGCAACGCTTCAACGATTTCCGTCTTACAGGTCGAGCAGGTTTGTGTTTTTTGACCCTTTACCGTACAGGTCGATTGCGTAACTTCCGTCCAACCTGTTTCGCTTAACGTATGTTGTACGGGAATAGTTTCGTGTCCTTCCACCCAAACTCCGCAATCGGGACATTGACGACCGGGCGTATAACCTACGGTGTTCGTCAAGCAACACATCTCAACGCCTTCGTCTAACTTTTCGGGCGTATTGGGATGCTTAGGCGCGGTCATTTGATACTCGCTATTCTTCGCTCCACAACGGGTACATTCCTTGTGCTCGGTATAGCCTTCCGTTTCACAACTTGCCGAAACCGCGGGGCGAAGAACGTATGTAGGATTCGAATCGTCCCAAGAATGGTGTCCAACGGCTGGAATCTTTTCTTTTTGTACGCTATCACATTCCGTACAAACGAGCGTTCTCGACCCGTCCACCGTACACGTCGCGTTCACGCGCTTAGAGAAATCTTCTTCGTACGTATGATAACCTCTCGCAGTAATAGGCGTCGTGTACGCAACTTGAGAGCAAACTTTACATTTCGTCGTCTTTACGCCGTCTTCAAGGCAAGTTGCTTTTTTGGTAACGGTAGTTTGACCGGGCGTATGAGGCAATTTTTCCACTTCCGCTTCTTGGACCTCACGGCATCTTGCGCACTTACGCGTTTTTACACCTTCTTTTGAACAGGTAGATTGCGTAACTACCGTCCAATCACTCCAATCGTGGTTACAATCTTCCGTCAATGCAAAAATCCCTGCGCCCAGCGCAACGACCATCGAAAGAATCCATATCACAATCGCAAGTCTTCTTTTTTTCATAAAATCCTCCTGCCTATTGAAAACGTCCGTCGCGTTATCTTACGCGTTAAAAACCGACTTTCAAAATAACTTTATTGCTAAAACGACGATAAAAAATTGCCCCGAAAAGCAAATTCTACGCCATCGTATTTTACCATAGATATATTTTATCATCTTTGCTCTCGATTGTCAATAGTTTTTCTTTTATATTTGCCCTATATTTTAATATATTTTTCTTTTTTATGTCGCGCACGCGTAAGAGATTGATTTAGATACTTATTTTTGCTTTGAATAAGCGAACTCTTTCTTTTTGCGCAATTACAGGATAAAAAATAATATTTCCGTGCCAAAAAAACTAAAAGCCGTAACGATAAATTTATCGCCACGGCTTTTAGTTTTTCAATTAAATTCTAATCTTCTTTTTCAAGCAAAATAGTTACCGGTCCATCGTTGTGTTGTTTTATTTGCATATCCGCGCCAAAGACGCCCTTTTTAACGGTTACGCCCAATTCTTTCAAGGCGTTTACGCTATATTCGTACAATAATTCGGCTTTCTCGGGGCGTTCCGCAAGCGTAAAAGACGGACGATACCCTTTCGTCGCGTCGCCGTACAAAGTAAATTGGGAAACGAGCAAAATTTCTCCGCCTACGTCTTGGACGGATAGATTCATTTTTCCGTCCCCGTCTTCAAAAATCCGAAGCCCTGCAATTTTTTTCATCAACCAATCCGCTTGTTTTTCGCTATCGCCCGTTTTTATACCCAAGAAAACGGTTAACCCGAACGGGATTTCGCTAATCATTTCGCCGTCTACTTCCAGACGGGTATTTTTTACTCTTTGTACCACTGCGCGCATACCTGTACCCCACCTTTGAATTACGCGACAAAACGCAGGATACCTTCCATATCCTGCATTTATCGAATTTTTGTTTTAAATAAAAAATCTAAAGCTTATACTCTGCTCATGTATTCGCCCGTTCTCGTGTCGATACGAATGGTTTCGCCTTCTTCAACGAACATAGGGACTTGAATGGTAGCTCCCGTTTCAACCTTAGCGTTCTTCATAACGTTGGTTGCGGTGTTACCCTTTACGCCGGGTTCAGCTTCGATAACTTTAAGCTCAACGAAGTTTTCAGGTTCAACGGAGAACGCTTTACCGTAAAGGAACTTAACGGTAACGGTATCGTTTTCCTTGATATACTTAAGCGCTTCTTCCACTTGGTCGAACGTAAGCATTTCTTGGTTGTATTCTTCGTCCATAAACACGTAGAATTCGCCGTCGTAATAGGAATACGTCATCTTCTTCGTTTCAACTTGCGCCGTTTCGAGTTTTGCCGTAGGGTTGAACGTTTCGTTAGACAAAACTTGTCCCGTAACTACGTTTTTAAGAGTCGCTCTAACGAACGCCGCGCCTTTACCGGGCTTAACGTGTTGGAAATCGGTAACGGTATAAACCCCACTCTTGTATTCGAAAGTTGCGCCCTTACGAATATCGCCTGCTAACATTTGTGCCATACAATTTATCTCCTTGTATTGTATTTTATCTTAATTTATATTTTCTCGTTTGCTTTTCCGCCTGTCAAGGCTCTAAAATAACGAGTTTTTTATCCGTTTTACTCATAAAACTTTGAACGCGACCGTTTTCAAAGCGTACCGTGTCCTCTATTCTAATTCCGTACTCGCCGGCAACGTAAACGCCGGGCTCGTCCGAAAAGACCATTCCGTTTTCAATCGCCGTTTCGCCTTTAGGACTGATTGCAGGAGCTTCGTGTACGTTTAACCCAATACCATGTCCTAAGGAATGCGTGAAAAGCTCGCCGTAACCTTGCTCTTTAAGATAATCCCTTGCAATGGCGTCGATTTCCTTTCCCGTCATACCTGCCTTAGCCGTTTCCTGCACGAGAAGATGTGCTTTCAACACCGCGTCGTACGCTTTTTTGAATTCTTCGTGCTTTTTATCGTCGCCGAACAAGAACGTTCGCGTAATATCCGAACAATACCCGTCCACCTTACAACCGAAATCCATCAAAATTTCGTCGCCGTATTTAAGTTTGGTATCCCCCGTTTCGTGATGGGGTACGGACGCGTGCGCGCCAAACGCTACGATCGTCGAGAACGAAACCCCTTGCGCGCCGAGTTTGCGCATATTGAACTCCAACTCCGTCGCAAGTTCCGTTTCAGTCATACCTTCTTTAATTTTCGGCAAAGTCGCCAAAAACGCGTTTTCCGCAATCTCGCAAGCCACTTGGATGCGACCAATTTCCCATTCGTTTTTTACGGAAGTCGCCGTCGCGAGCGCCTTGTCGATATTCTCAAGTTTCACACCCGCCTTTTCAAGAGCGAGATATTCGCTATGTGAAGTTCGATTAAAAGAAATCCCAACCGTTTGATAGGTCGCCAAGCGTTCCAACACTTCTTTTTGCGTATACAAAACGGGGGTCACGTCCGAGCCTAAAAAGAACTTTTCCGCCGCTTCGATATAACGTCTATCGGTATAAAAGGTGATTCCCGTTTTATCCGCGACGACGCAACCGTTTTCCGCTTCGAAACCCGTCAAATAACGGAGCAAATGCTCTGAAGACGCGTAAACCGCTTTCACGAGCGCAAGCTCAAGTACTTTTTTTCCGTTCGTAACGACCATTGAACACTCCTTGTTTCCTAAAGAAAAACTATTGAACGACTATATTGTAGCAAAAAAAACGCTTTTCGTCAACCGAACGCAAGCGAACTTGCGCAAAAAATCTCTTTTCTCTCCCACTTTTTTATCCGTTTATCTCATTTGAGCGAAAAATAAATTTTTTTCATTTCCGTTGCGTCGTCCGTTTGCGTACCTGCGGATTCGCTCACGATATACGGCTCCAACTTCAAATCTTTGAGCGCGATTGCAAACGGTTCGAACTCAGGACCGTAAACGTCGTCGGCAAAGGTAAGATGCTTAATTTCGCCTTTTGCTGAATACATAATTTTAGAAAAATGCACGTGAAAGTTCTTCATTCTTTCATACCCTAATTTCTCTATCATATATTCCAAGCGATTTTTATAATCGGCAACCGTTTTCAACGAACCTTGTTCGCGCGCGTTGATATGCCCAAAATCCACGCAAGGAGTATACACGGTATCGATTAAACAAAACCGCGTTACTTCTTCTATCGTACCGATTTGCGCGAGTTTCCCCATCGTTTCCGGACAAAAAATCATATCTTCCAACGCGTTCATATAAATATAATCGCGCAAAATCTTCAATCTTTCTATCGTCAATTCGCAAGCGCTCTCTCTCGTCGCTTTACCTTGCGCCGCAGGATGAAAGACGACCCGTTTTCCGCCCATCAATTTACACGCTTTCGCGCTATCCAACACGTAGCCGTAGGATTTTGTCGCCATCTCGTCGTCGGGATTGGCAAAGTTGATAAAATACGGCGCGTGCGCCGAAATTTCTATCTCGGCGCTTGCAAACGCTTCTCCTATCGAAATCGCTTTCTCTTCGGACATTCTTACGCCACGACCGAAAGAATATTCAAAACAATCCAAGCCGTGTCTTTTAACGAACTCGGCGGATTGTTCGCTGTGCTTATACCCTTCCGCATAAAATTTTTCACAATTTCCACTAGGCCCGAATTTAATCATTTTCTTTGTACCCCTTTAAGGTCTTTTTCTAATTGTTCTTTCAATTCTTTTTCGCTTGAAAACTTTTGAATATCGCGCAATCTTCTAACGAACCGTATGCGCAGTTTTTCTCCATACAGACTACCCGTGTACGAGATTAAATGCGTTTCCGTCGTTAAATCTTCATTGTTAAAAGTCGGTCTTGCGCCGTAATTGGTTATGCCTTTATATTCACTTCCGTCCACGGTAACACGGGTTTCGTAAACGCCTTGTTTAAGCGGAAATTTATTTTCAGGATAATAAATATTCGCGGTTGGAAACCCGATTTTCGAACCAACTCCCCTGTCTTTCACGACTACGCCGTCTAAAAAGAACTCGAATCCGAGCAACGCGTTGGCTTTTTCCATCTCGCCGTTTTGCAAACAGTTTTTAATCAAACTGACGCCGACTTTGTCCTTGCCGTCGTATAAAATTTCTTCGACGAACAAAGTTTTTCCTAAATTTTTTATAGTTTCAGGCGACCCACACGCACCTTTTCCAAACCGAAAATCTTTTCCGCATACGAACGTTTTTACGTCGCATTCCTTCTCTAAATACGCAATAAATTCTTCGGGCGACAAATCCTTGATTTTTTCAAATTCCAACGAAAGAATAAAATCCACGCCTGAAAGAAAAAAAACGCTTTCCTTTTCTTCGTCCGTGAACAAACTCTTGCCTTGTTTCCCACCCGAAATAGTCATTATTCCAACGGTACGCCCCGTCTCTTTCGCGCGCCGTATTAAATTTTTATGCCCTATATGCGCGCCGTCGAAACCGCCGAGCGCCATCGCGGTATCGCAAATAGGTTTTTTGGTCAATCGCTTTAACATAATTTCGTCTTAATTTTCGCTTTCCCGCTCTTAACTTCGGCAATCCCGTAGAAAAGCTCGTCCTTATAAAATTTATAAAGCCCGTCCTTTTCGTCCGTTTCTATTTGTACGCCGTCGAAAATTTTATACGCGTTCTTCGCCGTTAAAACCAAAACGGGGTACGGCAAAACGTCCTGCGTAGGAATCACCGCTTGCGCGATGTTTTCTTGAGTCAAGCTCTCTAAATCAATCGCGTTATCGAGCGTAAATATTCCGCTTTGCGTTCTTCTCAATCCGCTCATAAGCCCGAGCGTACCGCACGCAGAAGCAATATCCCTTGCAAGCGAACGGATATACGTTCCCCCACCACAAGTAATTTTTAAATTATACGCATTCTCCGTTTCTTTAGATTTTCCTAAAAGCTCGATACCATGTACGATTATTCTTTTAGGCGGAAGTTCAAAGTCCACCCCTGCCCTTGCCAAATCGTACCCACGTTTTCCGTTCACGTTCTTCGCGCTATATTTAGGCGGAACTTGGTCGAGCCAACCAATAAACTTCGGTAAAACGTCTAAAATTTCTTGTTCAGTGGGGACGTGTCCGCCTTTGACGATTACGCCCGTTGAATCGAGCGTATCCGCCGTTTCCCCGAACGTAAATTCCGCGACGTACGTTTTTTGTTTTTCTAAAAAATAATCGAACAACCGCGTCGCGTTCCCCACGCCGACGGGCAAAACTCCGCTCGCCAAAGGGTCAAGCGTACCCATGTGCCCACAAGGTACGCCCGACAACCATTTGATTTTATTTACGACGGACGACGACGTCACCGCCGTCCTTTTATCGATATTGATAAAACCGAAGTCTTTTACGCGAATTTCTCTCTTCACAAAACACCTTTTTGCCTTAGCGCAATTCTACGCCGAGCTTGAATTTCAAATTGTTAAGAATTTTCTTCACGAACCCGTCCAAAGTTTCGGGTGTGAACGCCTTTTCCGCTTGTGCGTCGGGGGTAAAGGTAAGCGTGAACGCCATACTCTTTTTTCCTTCGGGAACTTGCCCACCGCGGTAAACGTCAAAAAGCACCGCCTTGGTTACGTATTTACAGGAATGCATAAGCACTTCTTCAATCTCCGCGCAGGTGTATTTTTCGTCCGCAATCAACGCAAGGTCGCGATTTACCGCAGGGAACTTAGGTAAGTTGGTATAGCGGATTTTATCATCTAATACGCTCGCAAGCGCCGTTAAATTGAGTTCGCCAAGATATACTTTTTTATCCAAACCAAGCGAAAGGGCGATAGCAGGGTCGAGTTCTCCAAGTTCCCCTACTTCTTTGTTGTCTAAAAGCACTTTTGCGGACACGCCGGGGTGTAAATAGCTTTTTTCCGCGCGTTCGTACGTAAAGTTTACGTGGAAAATTTCGGAAATTTTCTCGATTGCGCCTTTCATATCGAAGAAATCGTTTTTACCGCCCCAAATTCCCAAAACGAGTTTCTTTTCTTCTTTGGGTTGCGTTGCGACGGGCAACTCGTTGGGCTCGTACACGTTCGCAATTTCGAACTCTCTGCCTTCGTCGTTACCGCGACGGATATTGCGTACCGCGTTTAAGAGCATAGACGGAGCAAGGAAAGTACGCATTACGGACAATTCTTCGCTAATCGGATTTAAAATTTTCACCGCTTGACGCTCTTTCGCGTCTTGGGGAAGTTTCATTAAATCAAAATCTTTGGGAGAATAGAACGAATAGTTATAGGCTTCGTAAAAACCTTGTCCGCAAAGCGTTTGTTTTAAATGCAGTTCGCGTTTTTGTTCGTCCGTCAATCCGCCGCCCGTAACGCTCGCTTTCTCCAAGAACGTGGGCGTAACGTGCTCGTAGCCGTACATACGGATAATTTCTTCCGCAATATCGGGGTAACCGTCCACGTCGTCGCGATAGCCGGGAATAACCACTTTCAGTTGGTCGCCGTCAATTTCGGGTTTGAAATTTAAACGGGTTAAAATAGACAAAATTTCCGCGTTCGGTACTTCAATCCCAAGCAACGCGTTGATTTTTCGTACGCTCGCCGTCATTTTTCTTTCTTCGAGCGGAACCGCGCACGCGTCCGCTTGCATTTTCGTTACTTTACCGCAACCGAGTTCTTCGATTAAATGCAACGCTCTAGCCATACCACGCGCGTTGGTATAAGCGTCCACACCCTTTTCAAAGCGCGACGATGAATCGGACGATTGGCCTAACGCCCTTGAAGTTTTTCTCACGCTATCTCTTGCAAATTTTGCGGATTCGAAGTATACGTTTTTGGTCTTATTAGTAACTCCGCTATAAAGTCCGCCCATAATCCCTGCAAGCGCGACGGGTTTTTCCGCGTCGCAAATCACGAGATTGTCTTTCGTGAGCGTAAATTCCTTTTCGTCGAGCGTAACGATTTTTTCGCCGTCGTTCGCGCGACGAACGATAATTTTTCCGCCCGCAAGTTCGTCCGCGTCGAACGCGTGCATCGGTTGTCCCATTTCCAAAAGCACGAAGTTGGTAATATCCACTACGGGGGAGATGGAACGAATACCCGAAAGCGCCAAACGCTTTCTCATCCAAGCCGGCGTTTGCGCGTTCGTAATATTTTCAACGTAACGTCCAACGTAACGGGGGCAAAGGTCGGGCGCGGATACTTCCACGCTAATCTCTTTCGCCGAAGTTTCGGTTTCCGTGAAAGAATAATTCGGCTCTTTTAATGGCTGTTTCAACACCGCCGCCACTTCTCTTGCCAATCCTAAAATACATTGACAATCGGGGCGGTTTGCGGTAATGGACACGTCGAAAATCCAATCGTCAAGACCGACGACTTGCTTAATATCCGTACCAACGGGTACGTCTTTTGCCAAATCCAATAACCCGTCCACTTCCGCGCCGGGATAGAAATCGTCGTTAATCCCGAGCTCTTCGCCCGAACAGAGCATACCGAACGATTCCACACCGCGCAGTTTGCCTTTCTTGATTTTTTTAATGCCGTCGGGATTCTTTTCGAGCATTCTCTCGTCGCTTTCCACGACCGTCGAATTGTCGAGCGCGCAAGGGGTTTTCATACCCACGTACACGTTCGACGCGCCCGTAACGATTTGAAGTTCCCGACCGTATTCTTCTCCACAATCCACTACGCAAATTTGCATATGGTCGCTATCGGGATGAGGCGTTAAGGATTTAACTTCACCTACTACAACTCTATTAATTTTTTCGCCTAAATAAGAAAGTTCTTCCACTTCGAAACCGCAAGAAAAGAGCTTATCGGCAAGCTCCTCAGCGGAAACGGTAATATCTACGTAATCTTTCAACCAACTTAAAGGTGCTTTCATTTATTTCTCCTAATTTTCTAATTGCGACTTTTCGTCGCTCTACGCCTAACGGCGCGTAAACGCAATCGAAGATTGCTTTTTTATCTCTTCTTTCGTGGACTTTTTCCACTCCAACAGGACTTTTATTCCATTTACTCAAATTGACTTATAAACCTAATATCGTTTTCGAATAAGGTTTTAATGTTGTTGATACCGTATTTAAGCATTGCGATACGCTCAACGCCCATACCGAACGCAAAACCCGTATATTCGTCGGGGTTTACGCCACAGTTTTCAAGCACGTGGCGATTGACCATTCCCGCGCCGAGTACTTCAATCCAACCCGTACCCTTGCACAAACGACAACCCTTGCCACCGCATTCCGAACAACTCAAATCGACTTCTACGCTCGGTTCGGTAAACGGGAAATAAGACGGGCGCAAACGCACTTTGGTCGTTTCCGAGAACATTTTACGCGCAAACTCCGCAAGCATACCTTGCAAGTCGCAAAGCGTTATCCCCTTATCCACGACGAGTCCTTCCATTTGATGGAACATCGGCGAATGGGTCGCGTCGTCGTCCGAACGGAATACTCTGCCGGGCGACAAAATTTTAATCGGGGGAGATTGTTTTTCCATCACTCGAATTTGCCCAGCCGAAGTTTGGGTGCGGAGCAAAAGATTTTCGGCGAGATAGAAAGTATCTTGCATATCCCTTGCCGGGTGGTCTTTCGGCGTGTTCAACGCGGTAAAGTTATAGTAATCCGTTTCGATTTCAGGGCCTTCGAAAACCTTAAAACCCATTCCTGCGAAAATGTCGATTAATTCGTTTTTAACGAGCGTAATCGGATGCAACGCGCCGTTTTTGCGATTTTTACCGGGCATAGAAATGTCGATACGTTCCTTTTCGTACTTCGCTTGCATTTCCTTTTCGCGTACGACGATAGCGCGCAATTCGAACTTCTCTTCCATTGCTTGCTTGAACTCGTTGACGATTTTACCAAACGCAGGTTTTTCTTCTTTAGGCAAATCTTTCATTCCGCCCATAATCGTCTTAAGCTCTGCTTGAAACTTGAGTTTTAATTGATACAACTCAGTTCCCGTCGCGGTTTTTTCCATTGCGAGCTCGATTTCGCTACGCAAGTTTTCAATTTTTTCTTTCATATTTCGTAAATTCTCCTTAAGAATTTATTTATTTTTTGTAATTGTTTATGGTGGTATTACTCGTCAACTGAGCAACGTCCCGTTGCATCGAGTCTTTCTATCTTTCCGCTACGCTTGGGTGTTACCTACTCGTCAACCAACCAAGCCTGTGCTTGGCGTTAGATACGAGCAAGACAAGAAGAGCGAGCATTTTCGCAGGGAGCGTACTTAGGCGTACGCGACCAAAACGCACGCAGTTGCGACAATTATACGATTAAGCGTTATAGCCGTGCTTGGCGTTAGATACGAGCAAGACAAGGAAAGCGAGCATTTTCGCAGGGAGCGTACTAAATCGTACGCGACCAAGAAAACGCGGAGCTTGACGCAGTATTGCGAAGTATATAACGTCAAGCGTTATAATTGCGACGGTTATACGATTAAACATATAAAAGCCCTGCGAGAAAAAACCTTTCCTCGCAGGGCGTTAAACCGCTGTACCACCTACGTTCGTACGATAAACCGTACCTTATTTTCGCAATTACGTCGCGTAATACGTTCCTTCCTACTTGCTTAAAAAATAAGTTTCAAAAGGACAGCTCCAAAGCGAAACGGCGTTTTTCCTTTCCACACGCGATTTTCAGCCCACGACCGCGCTCTCTTTCGAAGAAAATCAACGAAAAACCCAACTTTTTCATAGCCTTTATTCGATTGTAAATTTATTATACCTTTTTTTAAAAATTAAGTCAACCGTTTTTTTAATTAAACCCCGTTATTTTTCAGCGTTCGCTTTCAAAATATCTCGGATTTCTTTCAAAAGAAGAACGTTTTCGTTCGCTTTTTCTTCCGCCAATCTTTTTTCTTCTTCCAAAGCCTTTGCTTCTTGCATTTCCTTTTCCGCTTTCTTGATTTCCGCGTCTTTCACGTCTTGCAAATATTTCGCTTTCGCTTCCGCTTTGCTCATTCCTTGCATTCTATATTCAAAAATAATTTTCTTGCGTCTATAAATCACCATTTGTTCGTCCGCAAACTTATCTTGCGCCGCCGCGATTTTATTAATAATCCGAACGATGGAAAAGAGCACGAACGCAATCAATAAAAAGTTAATAATCGAACTGATAAACGAGCCCCAATCGATATAAATGGAGTTCGCTAAGTCAATCACTTTCGCGCCCGTTTCGTCAAGCGTATAGGCGGGAGAAAGCATCGTAACCGCACCTTCCAAACCGTCTTTACCAATTAAAATCGCAATCAACCAATTAATAACCGGCTTTAAAATAAAATTACTCATTCCGTTGACAATCGCCGTAAACGCACCGCCAACGATAACGCCGACGGACATATCCAACACGTTCCCGCGCGTAATAAATTTTTTAAATTCCGCAAAAAACAACTTCACTTTTTCGCCTTTCACTTTCGCCATTTATCTTTCTCCTTCGTTTTTTATTATTTATTATTTTATCATATATATCCTAAAAAGTCAAGCCCGTAAACCCGGCGCGACGGACGAAAGATTTTCCATTTTCGTTAAGAAAAACGCAAATTCGACTTTTGGGACGAATTTGCGAATATCGTTTATTTTTTACTTTTCAAAAAGTCGCAATACTCTTGCAACGTACATTCTTTACAATTAGGTTTTTGCGAATGACACACCTTTCTTCCGTGATAAATTATCCAATGATGCGCTTTCGCCCAATCGGAGGCAGGAATCGCTTTATTCAAACCCTTTTCCACTTCCAACGGCGTTTTGCCTTTGGCAAGCCCTAAACGGTTGCTCACTCTAAAAACGTGCGTATCCACGGCAATCGCCTGACCGCCAAACGCCACCGAATACACTACGTTCGCCGTCTTTTTCCCCACACCGGCAAGGCTCATTAATTCTTCTATCGTTTTCGGGACTTCGCCGTTAAACTTCTCTAAAATATCCCTGCTTGCAGAGAGTATATGCTCCGCTTTCATACGGTAAAATCCGCAAGAAAAGATATACTTTTCAAGCTCGGCTTGCGAAAGCGTAACCATCTTTTCAGGCGTAGAATAATTTTCGAACAACACCGCCGTTACTTTATTCACTCGCTCGTCCGTGCATTGCGCCGATAAAATTACGGCAACGAGCAATTCATAGGGAGTCGTATAGCGTAACGCAGGTTTCGCGTCTGGATATAATCTTTCAAGTTCGGCAAGCGCCTTTTTCTTATCCGTCCTTTTCATACGTTTATTATACCACGCCGACGAAATTTTTGCAAGCTTTTAAAGACTACCTAAACGGAAAAATAAGCACTTTCCCGTTCATAAAATCCATTTTGTAGAACCCTTTAAAAGTCGAATATCTCGCCGTTAAAATAACGGCTTTCGCTCTTGTAAAAATCCGTTCGTCAAACCGCACGCAAAGTCCGCAACCGAGTTTCGCTTCTTTGGGCGTAGGCATCGTTTCCGCGCTTACGCCGTATTTTTTCAATCTCGCCGAGCAATCGAGCGCTTGCGCTCGCGAACGAAATATAGCAAGTATCGTCATTTTAGTCATACCACCCGTATCTTTAGAATACTATATTTTATGACTTTCATTCAAAACGGGTGCTATTTATGATTTATTTTGACAACGCCGCCACGGGAGGCACAAAACCCGAAACCGTTTTAACCGCCGTCAAGGGCGCGATTTCGCTTTGCGCTAACCCCGGTAGGAGCGGACACAAACTCTCGCTTGCCTGCGCGCAAACCGTTCAAAATTGCAGAACGGTACTCTCGGAATATTTCGACGGCTACGGATTCGAACGCACGGTTTTTACGAAAAATTGCAGTGAAGCGCTCAATCTTGCCCTGTTCGGGCTATTAAAAAAGGGCGACCACGTCGTTACCACCACGCTCGAACACAATTCCGTACTCCGTCCTTTGGAAGTTTTACGCCAACGGGGAATAATCACCTACGACGTTTGCCCGCTCGTCAACGGCGAAATCTCGCCCAAGCAAATTTTACGGCTCGTCAAACCCCATACCCGTATGGTCGTTTTAACGACCGCGTCCAACGTAACGGGAAAGAGCGTACCCGTGTACGAGATTAAACAAGTTTTACCCGAAAACGTCCTGCTTATTTGCGACGGTGCGCAAGGGGGCGGACATTTACCGATTTCAATGAAAAAATGGGGCGTCGACGCGCTTGCGCTCGCCGGTCATAAGGGGCTAATGGGCATACAGGGTAGCGGTGCGTTGCTCCTTTCCGAGCGTTGCGACGTTGAGCCGTTACTTTACGGCGGTACGGGGTCGAGTAGTTTTTCGCTCGATATGCCCGACTTTTTGCCCGACAGATTAGAAGTCGGCACACTATCTTTTCCTGCTATCGTTGCGCTCTACGAAGGCGTGCAATACTTAATGACGGACGGAAAAAAGGCGAACGAAAAAACGTACGCCTTGACGAAATATTTATGCGAAAAACTTCACGCAAATCCGCATTATAAAATATATTCCGCCCCAAATTTATGCGGTATCGTCGCGTTTGCAAACAGGAATTTGCAATCGGAAATCGTATCCCATCTTCTTTCGGACGTCTATTCGATTGCGGTACGGGGCGGACTGCATTGCGCTCCGCTTACCCATAAAGCGCTCGGAACGGGCGAGAACGGACTCGTTCGCGTGTCTTTTTCGCATTTCAATACCTACGCGGAAATCGACGAATTACTCGTCGCGCTTGACAAAATCGCAACCGCTAACGCCGACGGACTTATTTGACTATATATTTTTAAGTTTTTTAACAATCTCTTGCAATTTTTTTCTTTGGAAATCGTTCAACATCGGCGAAAACTGCGCGTAAAACTCGTCGATTTGCGCGTTTGAAAGTCTACCTTGCCGTTTCGCCTGCTCCGCTTCTTTCAAAATCCCTGCAAGCATCTGCGCGTTAGTTTTACCGTTATAATCCCCTGCGACCTGTTTAATCAAGTCTTCAATCGAACTCTCGTCAAATTTCGTTTGACTCGTCCCTGCCCCTGCCGTTTGTTTGTTTTCAGTTGCGTTTTCTTTTGGCGTATAGTCTTTAAAACTTCTCATAATTATCACTCCTTCAAACTTAAGATTAAGCCCCTTGTAGGGGCGCTCTTGCCCCTATTCAATTTAGAAAAAAGTTAATTTCTACATTATATTCTTCTCTTTCAAATTTCGTTCAAACAAAAAAAAGGAATCATTTTATGGAACTTATTTGTTTATTTTGTTTATACTATCTCTCGCAAAACCCACAATTCTCGGAAAGCGTAAAACCATTAATGTCCACGCTTAAAAACTCTGAACAAATGCTTAAATTTATCAACGATTTATCCAAGTTTTCGGCGTATTTTTCTTCGGGTGCTCAGCCCAACGACGCTCCGCCCAATCCACCGCCTAAGCCAAACGAGAAAAAAGAACAAGCTCCCAACGAAAAGAAAGAAAACCATTCCCCAACCGAAAAAATCGCAGACGAATTTATCGAACAAGTGTTAGGCAATTATTTTAAGAATAGATAAAGCACCCGTCCTTGCTATCTACAGTCGGCAAGGACGGTGTCATTTTTTGTTTTGCGCGCTCAATTCCTTGACTTTTATTATAAAAAAATGTTATAATATTGTTACAGTATTAAACAAAGGAAAAGATTTATGAAAGAAAAATTATCCATTTCTAAAAAGCTTTCTAAAAGAAAATACAAGCCCTGTCCGAAAATTATTACGTCCATTTATAAATTTATTATGGTCGATATTATCGGCAGAAAATACAAACCTAAGTTCAACATTATCGACGACGTAAACGATTGCGATGGGCCTTGTTTCGTTATTTTCAATCACTTATCCCGTCTTGACCATATCTACGTTTGTGGCGCAACCTATCCAAGAGTTACGAATATGATGGCGGCGCGCAACGAGTTTTATCGCAGTAAATTCTCGTTCGTTTTTGGTCTGAATAAAGTTATTCCTAAAAAGAACTACTCGCCCGACAGACTTGCTTTGCACGGCGTTAGCGAAGTTATTAAAGCAGGCGGTTGCGTAACGTTTGCGCCCGAAGGGTTGGCAAGCGATTACGGTGGAAATAAGCCCATCGTACCGGGGACAAGTAAAATGTTCAAGCATTTCAAAGTACCCGTCTATTTATGTTATTTGGAAGGACAATATTTGCAAAACACCAAGGTATGTTTGGACGAACGCTACGGCGAAACGAGCGCAACAATGTCTATTTTGTTCACAAAAGAAGATATTGAAAGATTGTCCGTAGAAGAAATGGACGACATTATCAACGAAAAATTCCGTCGAAATGAATACGCTTGGAACGCGGAAAAGAAAATTAAGTGGGAAACGAAAGGCAGAATTTGCCATCGCTTGGAAGATTTTTGTTATAAATGCCCCAAATGCGGTCAAGAGTTCACGATGAAAGGCGAAGGGGATAAAATCACCTGCTTAGCTTGTGGTAACGGCGCGACGATGGACGATTATTATCAATTCCACCCGTTTGAAAACGCAGTCATTCCCGAATCCCCGTTTGAGTGGGTAGAACAAGAACGTATGGATATCATTAAAGAAATCCGTGAAAACCCCGATTACTTCTTCGAAGACGAATGTACTATCGGGAATTTGGACGAATACAAACTCGTCGGTAAAAATAAAACGAGCTTTATCGTAGGCGAAGGTAAAATCCGTATCGACCACAAAGGTATGCACTACAAAGGAACGCGCAACGGCGAGCCGTACGAATTTACGGCGGATTACAAGAATTTGTACACGCTTATTACTGCCATTGATACGAGTTTCTTCAACTTTTATCTTAAAGGCGAATACTTTGACGTATTCCCCAAACACCAAACGGTTGGAAAAATTCTTTTATTGGTCGAAGAAATGCACCGCTATCACGTGAATTTCTACAAGAACTTCAAGTGGAACGATTATATGTATGAAGGTTTAGAACTGGGTATCGACAATAAATAAATTTAAAAAAATTACCCCTTTGCGGTAAAAACCGCAAAGGGGATTTTTTTGGCGTAGGAAGAGTATATTGGCTTACGCCAAAGTGTCGTTCGCAACCAACTCTGCTATTCTTTCCTACTCTTGCAACTTTGCTCACTCGCGCGAACCCCCGTTAATTCGGGCTTTCTTTTACGCTCTTCCTGCGCCAAAGAAAAAACAGCACTTCCGTGCTGTTTCCTTTGGCGCAGGAAGAGGGATTCGCGCCTTTAGCGACGCGCCCCGCTCCGCCATTCTCAATGGCGTCCTTTGCCGTTAACTTTTTTGTCATACTTACTTTCGTCGGCAAAGCGTTTTGCTCTCGCAAAACGGCTCCCACCCTCGAATCCCTCTTCTTTTTCGGTGTACATAAAGAAATAGGAACGGAAACCATCCGCTCCTATTTCTTTGGCGCAGGAAGAGGGATTCGAACCCCCGTGGGCTTTCACCCAAACGGTTTTCAAGACCGCCTCGTTATGACCGCTTCGATATTCCTGCTTCTTGTTTAATTGTGTTTATTCCCAAACGGTTTGACGCTCGCTATCTCTCGCTATTCCGTCGCTTTCGCTCCTTTCAAGACTCGCCTCACTTTGACCGCTTCGGTCTATTTCGGCGTATGCCGAATTATTCCTGCTTCTTGTTTAATTGTAACGCATTTTCAAACGCTCTACCTTTTTATTATACCCCTTTTTTATGGAAATGTCAATGATTATCCCTATCTTTATAAAAAAACGGTAAACTCTTTTTTAAAAGTTTGCCGTTTTTAATTCTTTTTTACTATTTCGACATTACTCTACGGAATTGAAAAGCCGTTTTAAGAATTGCCCCGTGTAGCTGTCTTCACATTCCGCGATTTGTTCAGGCGTACCCGTTGCAACGATTGTACCCCCACCACTACCCCCTTCAGGGCCTAAATCAATTACGTAATCCGCCGTCTTAATAACGTCCAAATTATGTTCAATGACGATTACCGTATTTCCTGCCGAACGGAGCTTTAATAAGATTTTCAAAAGTTTATCGACGTCGTAAGTGTGCAAACCCGTCGTCGGCTCGTCCAAAATATACACCGTCTTGCCCGTCGAACGTTTGGAAAGTTCGGTCGCAAGTTTCACTCTTTGCGCTTCACCGCCCGAAAGGGTCGTCGAGCTTTGACCCAGCTTGATATATCCAAGCCCCACTTCGTTCAAAGTCTTGATTTTATTATAAATACTTGGCACGGGTGCAAAGAATTCGCACGCTTCTTCGACCGTCATATCGAGTACGTCGAAAATACTCTTGCCCTTGTACTTAACTTCGAGCGTTTCACGGTTATACCGTTTCCCCGCGCACACTTCGCAAGGCACGAAAATATCGGGTAAGAAGTGCATTTCAATTTTTATAATACCGTCGCCGAAACAGTGTTCACACCTACCCCCTGCCACGTTGAACGAGAACCTGCCCGGCTTATAACCGCGTTCTTGCGCGTCGGGAGTCATTGCAAACAAATCGCGTATCGCGTTGAATACGCCCGTATAGGTTGCAGGGTTACTTCTCGGCGTTCTGCCAATCGGGGACTGGTCAATCGCAATTACTTTATCAAAATGCTCCACCCCGTCAATGCGCGCGTATTTCCCAAGCGGTTGACGTGCGCCGTTGAGTTCGTTGGCGAGCGTAGGATATAAAATCTCGTTGACCAAACTCGATTTACCGCTACCCGACACCCCCGTTACCGCAGTAATTAACCCTGCCGGGAACTCCACGTCGATATTTTTCAAATTATTTTGTTGACAACCGCAAACTTTCAACCACCTGCCGTCGGGTTTTGCTCGAAGCGCAGGTATTTCAATTTTTCGTCTACCGGCAAGATAATCGCCCGTAATCGAATTCGGCTCAGCCATTACGTCCACTCGCGTACCGCTTACGACGATTTCCCCGCCGTGTACCCCTGCTTTCGGACCGATATCGACGATATAGTCCGCTTCTTTAATGGTATCTTCGTCGTGTTCGACGACAATTAACGTATTTCCTAAATCCCGAAGTCCTTTCAAGGACTGAATGAGTTTCTCGTTATCGCGTTGATGAAGTCCGATACTCGGCTCGTCCAAAATATAGAGTACGCCCGTGAGTGCGCTACCGATTTGCGTCGCCAAACGAATACGTTGGCTCTCCCCACCCGAAAGCGTATTGGCAGTACGGGTCAAGGTCAAATAATTAAGCCCAACGTTCCTTAAAAAGCCTAAACGGTTGCGAATTTCTTTAATAATGGCGTCGGCAATCAAATGCTCGGTCGGCGTAAACTCCGCCGTAATTTTATCGATAAACGCGTATAAATCGTCAATGGACAGTTCGCACGTTTCCCAAATATTTTTACCGCCGACGGTAACCGACAACGCTTCCCTTTTTAAACGTTTTCCGTGACAGCAAACACAGGGTGCGGAGCGCATCAACCGTTCGATTTCGTATTTGACTCCGTCCGACGTACTCGTCGCATAACGGCGTTGTAAGTTATTCACGTACCCTTCCCATTGTTTTTTAAAACTACCGCTAAACGAACGGGTCTTGTACGACATATCCAACTTTTCTTTCGCTCCGTACATCAACACGTCGTACACTTCTTGGCTCAACTCCTGCACGGGTACGTCGAGCGAAAAGTCGTACGCTTTAGCAAGCGCGGAAAGTTCCATCAACGCCATTGATTGCGACCCTAAACTCCAGCCCGTCACTTTCATCGCGCCTTCGCGAAGCGTTTTTGTTTTATCCGGACAAATCAAATCGGGGTCAACCACCTGTTTAAAGCCCAAGCCGTAACATTCGGGACAAGCGCCGTAGGGGGTATTGAACGAAAACATTCTCGGTTCAATTTCTTCAAGCGAAATACCGCAATCGGGGCAGGCGTAATTGACGGAATACAACTCTTCCTTACCGTCGCAATCGATAACGACAAGTCCGCTGGCAAGTTTCAACGCCGTTTCCAAACTGTCCGTCAAACGTTTTTGAATGGTCGGTTTCACAACCAAACGGTCAACAACGACGGAAATATCGTGTTTAATATTCTTTTCAAGCTTGATTTCTTCTTGCAAATCGTAAACGATACCGTCAATCTTTACCCGACCATAACCGCTCTTTTTAAACCCGTTCAACTCCTTGACGTACTCGCCCTTTCTACCGCGAACGACGGGCGCGTTAATCAAAATTTTGCTTCCTTCGGGCATTGCCATTACTTTGTCCGCAATCTCGTCCACCGTTTGACGGCGGATTTCCTTACCGCAGTTAGGACAATGGGGTACGCCGATTCTTGCGAATAACAAACGGAAATAATCGTAAATTTCCGTAACCGTCCCAACGGTAGAACGGGGGTTGTGCGAAGTGGTTTTTTGGTCGATAGAAATGGCAGGCGAAAGCCCGTCGATACTCTCGACGTCCGGTTTTTCCATTTGGCCTAAAAACTGACGGGCGTAGGACGACAAACTCTCTACGTACCGCCTTTGCCCTTCGGCAAAAATAGTATCGAACGCGAGCGTGGATTTACCGCTACCCGAAAGCCCCGTGAACACGGTTAACGTGTTGCGGGGGATTGTCAAATCGACGTTTTTAAGATTATTTTGTTTTGCGCCTTTTATTACGATTTCTTCCATATTTAACCTAAAATTTATTTCATCGCTTTGCGTAATACTTGCTTTAATTCCGCAATTTTTTCACGAATTTCGATTGCGCGTTCAAAGTCAAGCTGACCGCTTGCAACTTTCATCAACGCTTTGAGTTTCTCTATCTCGTCGGGAATTTCCTTTAATGGTATATCGTCTATATTCGAGCGTTTTTTCGTGATATTCAACGCCGATTTGATTTGTTTGACGATAGTTTTAGGCACAATCCCGTGCGCCTTGTTGTATTCGTCTTGTACTTTCCTTCTTCGATTAGTTTCGTCAATCGCCCGACGCATACTGTCCGTAACCACGTCCGCGTACATAATAACCCTGCCTTCGCTGTTTCGCGCCGCGCGACCTATCGTTTGAATGAGCGACGTTTCGCTACGCAAAAAACCTTCCTTGTCCGCGTCGAGAATCGCTACCAGCTTGACTTCAGGCAAGTCCAACCCTTCGCGGAGCAAATTAATTCCGCAAAGTACGTCGAAATCCCCGTTGCGAAGTCCGTTGATAATATCTACTCTCTCTAACGTGTCGATATCGCTATGCATATACTTTACTTTCACCGAACGTTCTTTCAAGTAATCCGTCAATTCTTCGGACATTTTCTTGGTTAAGGTCGTAATCAAAACCCTGCCCCCGTCGTTTACGACTTTATGCACTTCCGAAAGCAAGTCGTCTATCTGCCCGCGCGTCGGTTTTACGGTAATTTCGGGGTCTAACAGCCCCGTAGGACGAATAAGTTGTTCCACTTTTTGCCCCGCCTCGTTTAATTCGTAGGGGGCAGGTGTGGCGGAAACGCAAATCATTTGCGGTACGCGCGCGTCGAATTCGTCAAAGGTAAGCGGTCTGTTATCGAACGCCGATTTCATTCTAAAGCCGTATTCGACGAGATTTTTCTTTCTGGATAAGTCCCCGTGATACATTGCACGGATTTGCGGAATAGTCATGTGGCTCTCGTCGATAAACACTAAAAATTCACCGCTGGGGAAATAATCGAGCAAAGTAAAAGACGGTTCGCCGGGACTACGCCCGTCGAAATATCTGCTGTAATTTTCGATACCGCTACAATACCCGATTTCTCGCATCATTTCCAAATCGTGTTCACAGCGTTGTTTCAAGCGTTGCGATTCTAAAATTTTTCCGTCCTCTTCAAACGCGCGCACTTCCCCTTTCAAGTCTTCTTCTATCATCGCAATCGCCGACTTGAGTTTTTCCGTACCGACGGCGTATTGACTCGCAGGGAAAATCGCCACGTGCGAAAGCTCGTTGATTTTTTTGCCCGTCAACGCTTCCACTTCGTAAATCCTATCGATTTCGTCGCCGAAAAATTCCACGCGAATAGCAACTTCGGAGTTTGATGCAGGAAAAATTTCTACGCTATCCCCACGCACGCGAAAAGTCGAACGTTTAAAATCGACGTCGTTTCTCGCGTATTGGAGTTCTATCAACTTTCTAAGCAACGCGTTGCGCTCCCACTCCATACCCGGTCGCAAAGAAATGGACAAGCGAAAATACTCTTCAGGCGCGCCAAGCCCGTAAATGCAGGACACCGAAGCGACCACGATAACGTCCTTTCTTTCCATCAACGCACCCGTCGCGCTGTTGCGGAGTTTGTCTATTTCGTCGTTTAAACTTAAATCCTTTTCAATATACGTATCGGTTGACGGAATATAGCTTTCGGGCTGATAATAATCGTAGTAAGACACGAAATACTCAACCCTGTTATCGGGAAAGAACTCTTTGAACTCGTTACAAAGCTGAGCCGCAAGCGTTTTATTATGCGCTATCACGAGCGTGGGTCGACCGACGTTTTTAATGACGTTCGCCATCGTGAACGTCTTACCACTACCCGTAACCCCGACGAGTACCTGCGTTCGAATCCCGTCAAGCACCCCTTCGGTCAATTTTTCAATCGCTTGCGGTTGGTCGCCCGTAGGCTGAAAGGGCGATACTAATTTAAATTGAATTGTTTCCATTTTTTATCCCCCTTAACGAAGTATTGCGACCAAGCTCGTGCTTAATCGGAGAACCGAGCAACAACGTCCCGTTGTATCGAGTTTTTCTATCTTTCTTTTGCGGTTTGATTGTTCGCACTCGTAACTGACCAAAGCAGTGTTTAATCGGAGAACCGAGCAAGACAAGGAAAGCGAGCATTTTCGCAGGGAGCGTACTAAATCGTACGTGACCAAGAAAACGCGGAGCTCGACGCAGTATTGCGACGGTTATACGATTAAGCAACCGAACATTCGTTTGCTTTCAAAAAATATTATACCACATTTTTAATAAAAAGTAAACGATTTGAGTAAAAATTTTTGCTATTTTTCAACAATCGGTCTTACAAATAATACTACACCCATTTTTTTTTTGCGTTTTTAGCGTTATACGCTATGATTTTTTTTTTAAATGTGTTATAATAAATATAATAAGGAGTTTTTATGCCTGCAGTTTACGCACATCAACGGTTTGGCGAACTCGTTTTCGAGAATTTGCCACCCCAATTAAAAATCGCTTTCGAGCCGTATAGAGAGAGTTTTTCGCTCGGTTTTGAAGGGCCTGACATTCTTTTTTATCACAAACCCTTCAAATCCAACGAACCGAAATCCAAAGGTATGCGGATTCATTTAATTTCCGCTTTACCCTTTTTTACGCGTTCGGCAAAACTTATTCAAGAGCAACGAACGCAAAACAAGCTCTCTACACCTTTGTCGGCGTACGTAGCAGGTTTTATTTGTCATTTTTGCTTAGACAACGCTTGCCACCCCGCCGTGTACGAGTTGGAATTTACGGGCGTTTCGCACGGTTTAATCGAATCGGAATTCGACAAATATTTATTGCTTAAAGACAACGAAAAAGCGTTTGGTTACAACCCTGCCCGTCGCATTTTAGACAAAAACGGCTCGGCGAAAGCGTCCGCAAGCGTACTTGACGTACAAGAAAAAGAAATCAAACGCGCGATTAGAACAATCCGCTTTATCAACGGCGCGTTCGTATGTAGATATAAACTTATACATAAAATTATTCATTTATTTTTACGGCTTTTGAAAAAGGACGAGAGTTTTGGAAGCATGCTCATTCATCATACCGACGACGAAAAATGTCAAAAAATCGCGCCGAAAATGCTGGAAGAACTTGAAAACGCGGTACTTCCGACCGTAAATCTTATTCAAGACTACTTTAATAACGTTGAAATAACCGCCCAAACGGGCGTTATAAACGAAACGTTCGATAAAAACTATACTGGAGGAATTTTAGATGAACACCACCAACCAATCCGCCGAGAAATCGGCAAAACGCTTGACCCCACTTGAGAAGAAGTGGGTATTGTACGACGTAGGTAATTCCGCGTTCGTACTGTTTGCGTCCACGATTATCCCCATTTATTTCGCGTCCCTTGCAGGGAACGATTCTTCGGGCGTGGCAACGTCCATTTGGGGCGCGGTATCCGCAATCGTCGCGTTAATTTCCCTTTTCGTATGCCCTATTTTCGGCACGATGGCGGACTTTAGCGGTAAAAAGAAGTTCTTTTTAATCTTCGCTACCATCGGTATTTGTGGTTGCGTTCTGCAATCCATACCGGGAATGACCGCGCTATTGTTTGCAATCGTGTATATTATTACCGATTCGAGCTTATCGTCTTCCTGCGTATTCTACGATTCGATGCTTTCGGACGTAACCACGGAAGACAGACTCCATAACGTATCCGCGAACGGGTACGCGTGGGGGTATATCGGTAGTTGTATCCCGTTCCTTATTTGTTTGGTGCTCGTGCTCGTCGTTCCCAACTCCGTGATGACGATGCAATGGCGTATGACCCTTTCCTTCCTTATCACGGCAGGTTGGTGGCTTGCGTTCACGTTACCGATTGCAAAGAGCTACAAGCAAACGCATTTCTTGGCTAAGCCTGAACACCCTATTAAAGATACGTTCGTTCGCTTAGGTCAAATCTTTAAAGAAATCAAGACGAACAAAAAAGCGTTCTTGTTCCTTATCGCGTTCTTCCTTTACATCAACGGCGCGTATACCATTATTAAAATGGCGACCATTTACGGTCAAGACGTATTGAACCTTGACCAAAACCAACTTCTTCTCGCGCTCTTATTAACGCAAATTATCGCGTTCCCGAGCGCAATTATCATCGGTCGTCTTTCCAAAAAATTCGAAGATAAATATCTTATCACCGTTTGTATTTGCGGTTACGTTGCAGTATCCCTTTTCGCCTTGTTCTTAAAAGTACAATGGCAATTCTGGCTTTTAGCAGTCGTCGTAGGCATGTTCCAAGGCGGTATTCAATCGCTCTCTCGTTCCTACTTCACAAGCATTATCCCCAGCGAAAAATCAGGCGAATACTTCGGTATTTACGACATCTTCGGCAAGGGCGCGGGTACGCTCGGTCCGGCGCTCGTCAGCGGTTGCGTTATAATCGTCAACGCGATTACCGAAGCGGTGCCTTCGTTCGTTAACGTTACGGCGGTTATGAACCTTGACTTGTTACCCATTCCACTCTTAACGATTGCAGGCGCGATTGTGTTCTACTTCGTTGCAAAGCTTCCCACGAACAAGGAACTTCCTAAAACGGAAGAAACAACCGAAGAATAATTCTTTTGAAAACTTAAAAAACTCCGACTTTACGAACCGTAAAGTCGGAGTTTTGTTATTTGTTTCTCGTAAATTTAACGTCCTTTAAAATCCCCGTTTGGGGCAAAAGTTTTTCTTTTTCTTCCGCCTTGCGCAACCCTTCTTCAATCAAATCGGTAAAGAACGCTTTCGCGTCCACAAGTCGTTCACAAAACAGATAATAAGCAAGCGAGCCGGGAACGGTATTTACTTCGCTCAAATACACTTCGTCGTCTTTGACGAGATAATCCATACGCACAACCCCGAACAAATCGCATTTTTTATACACGGTCTTGGTATAAGCTTTTATTCTTTGGGTCAAAATTTTGCCTAAATTCCCACCCCGACCGCGTTTTCCACGCAACTGCCTACCGTCTTTTAAGTACTTATCCGAGAAAGAATAAACCCCGTCGTCGCTGGACGCAATTTCCGGCTCGGATACCACGATTTCGCCGTTTAACGTATAGACCGCGCAGTTGACGTCTAATTTTCCGTCCAAATATTTTTCGATAACCGCCTTATCGTCTAATTCAAACGCAAGTAGCAGGGCGTTTTCCAGCTCTTCTTCCGTCTTTGCGAGCGTTATTCCTATCGACGAGCCTTGCTTTGCCGGTTTTACCACGACGGGATAGCCCAACCGTTTTCCAACGTTTTTAATTAAAAATTTTCCACGCCGAACAAAATCCTTTTCTTCTACGCGCACAAAATCAAGATGCGGAATATTCAATCCCCTTAACACGATTTTCGTAAACGCTTTATCCATAAACGCACCCGACCCCGTCAAGCACGGCGACGCAAACGGTATTTCATTCAACTGCGCCAACGCGGAAACGCCACCGCCTTCCCCCAAACCGCCGTGACAACAATTCAGCGCGACGTCGATTGTTCCACACGGTTTTAAAAGAGTTTGTTTCTTGCCCTTTTTAACGAGTTTATAAAGCTCTTTTTCAACGAAAACTACCTTATCGAATCTTTCCACGTCCACGTCTTTAAAATCGTTTAAATCCACGCTATTATCCGTAGAATAAATCCCCCCGTCTAAGTGCATATACAAAGGAATTGGCTCGTATTTTTCCCTATCTAAAAGGCTTAAAACGAACAATCCCGTTAAAATTGAAATCTCTCGTTCAGAAGATTTACCGCCAAAAAATACCGCTACTTTTTTCATAATAAAAACACCTCCGCAAAAATACTTTTTGCTTTGGTGTTTCTTTTGTGGCAACGTTCCGTTGCATCAACTTTTTTTCTATCTTTTCGTTACGCTAAAGCGTTGCTTATTCGTCAATTTCTTAACGGGATTAATAAGCGTCGGGTAAATCGTTTAAAAACAACACGGCGTCGCCTTCTTCAAGCAAATCGCCAAGCAAGGGCTTCGCCTTTTCCAAAGTCGGTACGATTTGAAGTTTTTCCATATCGCCGTTTGCCGTTTGATAACCGTTACTTACCGATTTCACGAGCGTTTCGCCGATTAAAATCACTTTATCCAGCTCGGCTTTAGCGAGCAATTCGCCCAACTCAGCGTTGAGTTTTTCTTCCAAAATACCGCCTTCGACTATCCCCGGCGTAACGACGATTTTCTTTTTATCAAAGCGTTTTAACGCTTGCACCGCTTCGCGCGCGCTACGCTCGTTACAGTTATACGCGTCGTCTAAAATATACACGCCCGCGCTTTCAATGAGTTGTAATCTATGCGGAACGGGTTTGATTTTTTCAACGCCCGAAAGGATTTGTTCCTTAGTTAAACCGAGCCGTTCGGCAAGCGCAATCGCAAGCGAAATATTTTCCACGGCGGAAGAGCCGAGCATCGATGTTTCCACGTCGATTTTTTCGCCGTTTTGCATCGTATAGACGAAACGGGTCTTATCCTTTTCAAACACGACGCCTTCGCTTGCGCCGTTTACGAACACGCACTTTTCTTTTTCCGATTCCGATAAAACGGGTGAAATTTTTTCTTTCAACGCGCCACCGCAAACGACGGTATTTTTCGTACCCTTAACGATTTCGCATTTCGCTTTAATCAAATTTTCTTCCGTTTTAAACGTTTCGATATGTTGCGCACAAACGCCGACGAAAATCGCGTAATCGGGTTTGACGAGCTCGCAAAGCTCCGCGACGTCGCCCACCCGTCTTGCGCCCATTTCCGCAATAAATATTTCCGTTTCTTCTACGTTCAAACAGTTGACGGTTTTTGCTACGCCCGCCGGCGTGTTATACGATTCGGGAGTCATTATGACCGAATATTTCTCCGAAAGCAAAGTATATAAAATATTTTTTACGCTGGTTTTACCGTAACTTCCAACGATTCCGATGCGCGTAGCTTTCGCTTTGTCTAATACCCGCCCTGCGCACTCAACGTGTTTGCGATTGTTCGCTTTCTCGAACGGAGAAATAATTTTATTCGTAACCATCAATAAAAAGGGCAACGCGAACGGCATTAACGTAAACGGTAAGAATTGAAAAAGATCGTATACGTCGTTAGAGATTACCTGCGCCAAAAAGACGAGTAAGGATAATACTACGTAGTTTACGCACGCGGTTACGAATACGTACCCAACGGAAAGACGTTTAAAACGGTTCGTCACGTTTACGGGTACTTTTAACGCGTATTTTTTATCGACGATACAATACGTAAGCGAAAAAATCATATACGTAATCAATCCAAAAATAATGGAAACTTCCGCGCCGAAAGGAGAAAATACCGCGCTTACGAACGCCACGCTGAAAAACATAGAAATCGCCCAAAGACTTAAACGGGAAAGATACATATTATCTTTCCGTTTGAGCCAGCGCAAAAACGCGTTATTGTGGTAACCGCATTGTTGCAAAATGCCGAGCGATTTAAAAGTCGCTACGTAAAAAAGACAAGTCAATGCGATACTCGTCGCTATTCTCGTACCCACGTCAATCATCATAAAAACTCCTCAACCAACAAATTAAAGGCAAGCGGACGTTCTAAAAACGCGAAATGTCCGCCGTCTATCAATTTTAATTTTCCATTCGGCAAAACGTTCAAATACGCTCTTGCTTCCGCAATCGGCGTCGTTTTATCCTGTTTGCCTTCTATAATCAAAACGGGATTTTCCACTCGGCTCGCTACGCCGAGCAAATCTTCGTTGACTATTTTTTTATAACTTTCTTTCATCAAGGGTGACAACGCCCGATACTCCGCACTCCCAAACTTTCTTTCCGCAAATTTCGGCGCGAATTTTTTGACGAAACGGTAAGTTTTGACTTTGAGCTTATACTTCAGTCCCCGTTTCAAAATCACGCCGGCAGGCCCTGTTAAAACGATTTTATCAAATACCTGCCCGTCGCTTTCCGCCATTTTGAGCGCGACTCTACACCCGAACGAATGAGCAATTACGCTCGGTCTTTCAAGGCGTAAATCCCTTATTACTTTTTTCGTCCATACCGCGTAATCTCCGACGGAAAAAGGCTCGGTCAATTCTCCGCTTTTCCCAAACCCCAAAAAGTCCAACGCAGTTACTTTATAGAACTTTGAAAAATACTCGATTTGCGAAGAAAAACTTTCTTTTGACGACATATACCCGTGCAAAAACAATAAATCTTTGCCTTCACCCTTTTGTAAAACCGCCACGTCCGTTCGCTTTTCCGTCGCAAATCCCCCCTAAAACGTTTTTTTCATCAACAGCGCGTTCTCGCCGTCGGGATAATAATTTTTTCTCAATCCGTATTCTTCAAAACCGAAAGAACGGTACAAACTCTTAGCCGTTTCGTTGCTTACGCGCACTTCTAAAAATACGTTACACGCCTTTAACGCAACCGCCGTGTTTAGCATTTCTTGCATCAGTTTTCGCCCGTACCCCCGACCGCGGTGGTTGGGCGCAACCGCTATATTGAGAACTTCGGAATCTTCAAAAATAACCGATTGGCAAGCGTAAGCGACTATCTTGGAGTTTTCTTCGATTAAATAGGTCTTATAAATCGGCAAGGATAAACAACTCAATAAGTCCTTTTCCGACCACGGGTCGGAAAAACAAACCCGTTCCACTTGCGCTATCTTTGAAATATCCGTTTCTTGCCAAGCCCTTACGTTCGCCGTCATTTTAAATTCAACTCCGCCGAACTTTTTCTAACGTATAAAGCCGTCAACTCGCCGAATTTTTCTTTGCTTGCAAGACTTTGCACGGCGTTCACCAACCCTTGCACGGGGTCGCAACGCTCTACTTCCGTTTTTTCGCTAATAGGCAAAGCCGAACAAGAGCATAAAGAATAGCCTTGCTCTTTCAAGCTCAAAACTTGGGTTTCGGTGATATATTCGGGCGGATAAACGACGGTTTCGCCATCGTAACCGCAAACGTAATAAGCGTCGTGCAAGGCGTCCACCAAACAAAGCTTTTTACCCCTTTCCCTTACGCTATTATATGCGGATACGTCGAAAGAAGTGATAGGCAAAGCAGGTTTATTTAACGCAAGGCAAAAACCTTTTATCGCGGAAATACCAATCCGTATCCCCGTGAACGAGCCTGCGCCTACTACCGCCGAAAAGAAATCGAAGTCGCTTAACGTCCAACCCGTTTTCGTCAGTAAATTATCAATCGCGTTCATCAACGTTACGGAATGGCGCATCGAGCAGTTTTCAATAAACTCGCTCTCCACCACCCCGTCCTTGCAAGCGACGACGGTTAAATATTCATTACTCGTATCTACGGCTAAAAAATTTTTCAATATTCTATCTCTCTCGTGTTTTCGTCAATTTTTTTAATGATTACCCTTTTCACGCGTTTGGGCAACAACGGCGCGATGTTTTGCGACCATTCTACCAAACAAATTCCGCCCATATCGAAATAATCGGCGAGCCCCAAGCTCTCCGCTTGTTCAACGCTCTCGATTCTGTAACAATCGTAGTGAAAAAGCACCCCGTCGTAATCGTTCATATACGCGTACGTGGGGCTGGTAACTTCTTCTTGCACCCCCAACCCTTTGGCGATACCTTTGGCGAAATGCGTTTTGCCTGCGCCCATATCGCCGTCTAAAAGCACGACGTCGTAGGGTTTAAGCGTCTTTGCGTAACCTTCGGCAAACTTTTCCGTTTCCGCTTGTGAGTTTGAAATAAATACCGCCATTACAATTTAAGTCCTTTAATAAAGTTGGATAATCGCTTGTATAAAAGCAAAGTCAAAACGCTGATTGCGAGCGTTTTGATAAGGTTGAACGCTAAAATAAACAAAAACGTATCCTTAAATACCGCTTCTGCGCCTGCGCCCATATACAGCGGAAAATTAATAAACCGATTGGTTATAAGCGAAACGAACGTACCGAGCAAACAACCGCCTAAAAGCGCAGGAATAACGTATTTTAACCCTTTTTTATAGCGATATAAAATAGACGGTAGCAAGATATACGCGCTAGTCACGAACATATTCGCAAGCTCGCCCACGCCCCCCGTACTCCCCGTCGGAATACGGATAAGCTCTTTTAATACGCAAACGATAACCCCTTCGATAGGACCTAATAAAAAGCCGATTAATAGAATAAAGGTGTTCCCAAAATCAAGCTTTAAAAAAGGCGTTGCCGGAAAAATGGGAAAATCAATTAAGCTTACTACGTAAGCAAGCGCGGTAAAAACCGCCATTAAAGTGATGCGTTTGGTCGTAAAAATTCTTTTACTCTTTTTTTCTCCGTTCATAAAAACACTCCGAATATTTATTGCAAATACCCCTTGCGTTCTTTACGAACGTTCTTTTCTCATCCGGACTATACCGTCGGTTTTGGAATTTCACCAAATCGGGAAACGTTTAAAACACGTTTCTTCGCAGACTTTACTGCCGGTGGGGAATTACGCCCCGCCCCAAAGAATATTTACGATATTTATTATACTATCAACGCTTTAAGAAGTCAAGCACTCTTACGCATATTACAAAAAACAACCCTATAGTCGCTCTTCCTGTAGGGAATTGCGACAACTAAATAAATCCTTACGGATTTGTGATATTCGTCTAACGACGAGTGATATTGCCTTTCGGCAGTTATATTCGCCTGACGGCGAGTTAAGGATTTATTTAATATAACTTTGGCGTAGCCAAAATATAACTGCTTGTAAAACAAGCAATACAACTTTTAGCCACAAGGCTAAAAATATAACTTATTAAACTTAATCTTTTGTGGATAAGAAAAGCCCACCATATTTCGCTTTTTGCGAAGTATAGTGGGCTATACTTTTGTTATGAACTAAAAATCCCTAAGAGCGACTAAGGGTTGTTTTTCTTTTTTTAATTTGAGAGCATAAGCCTGCTTGGCGTTAGATACGAGCAACAACGTCCCGTTGTATCGAGTCTTTCTATCTTTCCGCTACGCTTGGGTGTTGCCTTCTCGTCAACCAAGCTCTTGCTTGGCGTTAGCTACGAGCAACAACGTCCCGTTGTATCGAGCCTTTCTATCTTTCCGCTACGCTTGGGAGTTGCCTTCTCGTCAACCAATTAAACTCGTGCTTGGCGTTAGATACGAGTAAGACAAGGCGTATTGAGTACGCCGACGGGAGTTTACTTTATCGTAAACGAGCTAGGCGCACGGAAATACAACGCAGTATTACGAAGTATATAACGCCAAGAGAACGTCAAGAGTTAGTTAAAATAGACGTAAAAGGTCGAACCTTCCCCCACCTTACTATCCACACCGAAATTGAAGTTGTGTTTTTCTAAAATACTTTTGACGATGGAAAGCCCTAAACCCGTACCGTTCACGGGTCGTTTATGCGTTTCGCCCGAACGGTAATACCTATCCCAAATAGTAGAAAGTTCTTCTTTTTTTATACCTTTACCCGTATCGCGGACGGAGAACTTAACGGTGGAATTTTCACGTTTTAAGCTGATATATACCTTTTTATCGTCGCCCGTGTAGTTGACGGCGTTCCCGATTAAATTGTATAAAACTTGACCGATTTTTATTTCGTCCGCTTGAATGAATAAGCCGTCGTCAATGTCAAGCAAAAAGGTATACCCTTTGTTTTCAACAAGGTAAACGAACCTGTCTAACACGTCGTATAAATAACTCGACACGTCGAATTTTGTTATTTTTAAAGCATCTAACCCCGAACGGATTTTGGACAAATCCAACACGTCGGAAACGAGCGAAGTAAGCCTATCTGCTTCGTCTTCGATAACTTGTGCGTGCTTATTGCGTTTTTCGGGATTATCGCCCGAAATTTCGCGTATCATCGACGCGTACGCCTTAATCATCGTCAACGGCGTTTTGAAATCGTGCGAAACGTTCGCAATCAATTCCTTTTGCATTTTATCCGCCTTTGAAATTTCGTCGCGCGCAAAATTTAGCGTACCTGCTAATTCAACGATTTCGTCGCCGTACGCCCCGTCACTGAAATCGACTTCATAATCCCCCCTTGCAAACCGCCGAGTTTTTTCAGTGAGCATCGTCAAGGGTTTGACGAGCGCGCCCGAAATCGCGCTGGATACCGCAAAAGAAAGAATAAATACGAGCAACGCAATCAAAATCATTCGAACGGTCATTTGCCCCATAACGCCGTGTAAAAACTGTAAATCGGTATTCACGTAAAGGTAAATGGGTTGTCCGTCGTAAAAACCAAGCGACGCGCCGTAGACGTATTCGCGCGAAGCAGAATATACGACTGATTTACCGCCGTTTTGTTTGAGTTTTTCAAGCAAAATACGCGCTTCTTGTGCGTAGTCGCTACGGAAAGTATCACCGCCGTCATCGGAGATTCCGCCGTTGGGCGAATATACTTTTCCGTCCGCGCCGAGAATACAAACGTTGACGTCGTTAGAAGAACTTAAGTAACGAATGAACTCGCTGAACTGTTCGCTTTCTAAATCGTACAAGGAAGTGCGCGCCAAAACCGTTTCGATTTGCTTACCCTTTTCAACGAGCGTTTTTTCCGTTTGACGTTCGTAAGTTTCACGAATGAGATAGCTTTGCGAAAAGGAAACTAAAAGTACGATTAAAAAAGAAAAAAGCGCGAACGCCGACCAAAGCAAAAAGTAAATACTTCCGCTTTTTTGTTTCGCTCGCGTCGCGCCTCGCTTAATTTTCGCTCTGAATTTTCCGTTCGCCATTTTTCTTAAGTTTATTCTTCGAATTTATAACCTAAACCCCGTAAGGTTACGATAAATTTACGGTAGTCTTTCAAATTTCCGCGTAACATTTTGATATGCGTATCGACCGTTCTGTCGTCGCCGTAGAAATCAAACCCCCACACGTCGTAAAGAAGTTTTTCTCTCGTCAAAGCAATCCCTTTGTTTCGAACGAGATAGAATAAAAGCTCGTATTCCTTAGGGGTAAGTTCGGCTTTTACGCCGTCCACGTACACGTTCCTGCCTGCCATATCGATTTCCAAGCCTTCAAACTTCAAAATCTCGTTCCCGTTCAACGTCGGCTTAGACGCTCTACGTTTGGTAACCGCGTTAATACGCGCCATCACTTCCTTAGGCGAAAAAGGTTTGGTAACGTAATCGTCCACCCCCAATTCGAACGCGAAAAGCTTATCGTATTCTTCCCCCCTTGCAGAGAGCATAATTACGGGCAAATCCTTACTCTTTTTAATCTCTTTAACTGCGGAAAACCCGTCTAATTTCGGCATCATTACGTCCATTAGAATAAGGTCGTAGTCCCGTTCTTTACAAAGTTTAACCGCATCCATACCGTTGGACGCTTCTTCCGCTTCGTTTCCTTCGAATTCGACGTATTCGCGTAAAACGCCCCGAATCATTTCTTCATCGTCAACGATTAAAATTTTCATTCTCTTTCTCCAATCGCGCAGAAATTTCGACAAACAACCGAACTTTCCGCCGTTTTATCCTTTTTGACGGCGAAAATACGTCGTCATTATTTTAAATATACCCCTTTTTTGTATCGTTTAGACCAAAAAAGCGTGAAAGATAGATGAAATCTTTATATTATTATACCAAATCTTGAAAAAATTGTCAACGGGCAGGGTTATTCGTATTCTTCGTAACTACGCCTGTTTTGATAAATATGCTCGTTTTCGTCGTAATAACCGTTCGGGGCTTGCGTTTCACAAGACTTTGCACGGCAAGTTTGATTTCCGCGCCGTTTACCCGAAGGAACACGCGCAAGCCCTACGTTGACCAAAATCACGTCATCGCCGATTTTGACGATGTTTTTCAGTTCAATGAAAAAATCCGTGCGTTTAGCGCCAAATCCGCGTTGACCGGGTACGACGAAACCTAAAATCCTGTTTTCAGGATAGCAAAACACCATATCGCAAACCCTACCGAGCTTTCTGCCGTCGGCTACGTTAATAACTTCTTTCGTGCGAAGTTCGGAGAAACTCATTTCCATATCTCGCGCTCCTTATTCGGATAGTTACTATTATTATATGCCGAAAGCAAAAAAAAGTATCGCTTGAACCCAAGCGATACTTTTTAATTACCATTTTTTAACTTTCATTGCCTTAATCACGATAGGCTTAACGGGTACTGCGTAGTCCGTTTCAGAACTTCCCGCAAACTCGTCTTCTTCGTTAATCGTTACTTTTACGGTCGGCGCAAAATCCGTCGCGTCGCCGACTTCGTCGATATACGCTTTTACCGCAGATTGCAAATCTTCTAAGTTTTCAACGCTATCGTTGTCCTTAAGCGTAGCAAACGTACAATATCCGCCCGCATTCGTTGCCGTCGTAGACATTGCAATCGAGAACATACTCGTCGCGCTATTGTAAGCGTAATCTTTCATATCCGCGCCACCGCCGGACTTTTCTACGAATACCGATTCCTTGCTTGCCGTCGTACCTTTATCGGTATAACGCATCGTCAACGCGCCGAAAGAATTTTTAATCGTACCGTTTTCTACACGGAAACTGTTAGAAGAAAATTCACCGTAAAGCGTGTAAGTCGATTTCGTTCTTTCACTATCAAACCAAACGGTCGAAGTCAAATTCAAGGCTTTCGCCGCGGTCAAGTACGACTTATAAACGAGTCCGCCTTGTTCGTCTTTTTCAGAATCGAAAGAGTACACGCCCGTGTACCAAACGGTATCTTGATAATCGTGTACGCAAAGTCCGTCGTAATACTTACCGTCAACGAGTTCAAGGAAATGCGTTACCGTTGCAGGGGTAAGCTTTCTATTCATTTTATAGGTAAGCTCGTAGTCCTTTCCGTCGAAAGAAAGAGTCATCGACACTTCGGGGTGGGAAGTTTCACACGCGGAAAGCGTCGTAACGCACGCGAACGTACTCGTTACCGCTAAACCTAAACAAAGTAATTTTTTCATCATATTGCGCGCCATAGTATTTTCTCCTATCAGCTTTATTATTGTTTTCACTTAATTATTTTACCTTATTACTTGGCGTTCCGTCAAGTACTTTTACAAGGTTTTATCAAGGATTTTACGTAAAACCCGTTTTTTTGGTTACGCCGTAAAGTATTCGGGACTATAATCTTTAAAATACCCTTCGTCGTCCAACGTAAATTCAACCGTGACTTCCGCGCCACCACGCAAAACTTTAAAGATTACTTTATCGCCTTTCCTTGCGTTAAAGAGAAATTCGACCATTTCAAACGTTCTATTCACCGTCTTTTCCGCTAAATCGCCGAGTTTAATGGATTTAATTACGTCGTTTACTTGGAATTTTCCGACCGCAAGTGAATTTTCACTCACTTCCACGACTTGTACCGACTCTTTAACTACGACTTTGCCTTCTTCGTTAAATTCCGCTTTCGACGACGACGCGCCCACGCTTACGCCGAACATAATCCGTTTCATCGTTCCGTTGTTTGCGATAACGTTATCAACGACGTATTTTACTTGCGTAATCGGCAACGCGTAACCCATATTGTCGATATTTTCGTCCGCCGTTTTTGCGTTGACGATACCGATTAATTCGCCGTCCGCATTAAAGAGCCCGCCGCCCGAATTACCGCCGTTAATCGCCGCGTCCGTTCTCAATACGCGATAACTAAAATATTTCGAGCCTTTTTCATAAGTATAATTCGTCGCGCCAAAAAAGCCCGTCGTCGCTTTTTTAACTTTTACGTCCATCTCTATCGTAATTTCTTCCGAATCCACGGATAATAAACCGCTCGTAACCGCAATCCCCGCGCCGGCAGGGTTGCCGATTGCGTAAACTTTTTCCCCAACCGCAAGGTCGTCGGACGAGCCGAATTTTACTTGCGTCGCCTCGCTGTTTTTCAAATATTCACTACCCGATATTTTTAAAATCGCTACGTCGTAATAAATCGAACCGCCGACGTAAGTCGCGGAAATGCCGTCGTTATATTTAACTTGATAGTTGGGGCTGTTTTCGTACGGTTTATAACAAGTATAATCCAGCGCGCCGTAAAGATACACGTAAATATCTTTTTTCCAAGCGTCGTCGCTTTTTAAAGCAACGTCCGCGTTATAAACGACGTGGTAATTGGTCAAAACGTACGCGTCGCCCCGTTCCTTATCCAACTCGAAAATCACACCGCTACCCGTTGCAACCGCGCCCGTTTGGGAATTAAACGTACTGAACGCGTTTACTTTCACGACGGACATCATATTTTGCGCGATTTGTTCGGTATTGTTGTTTTGGCTAACGGTAAAATCCGCGTTGCTCAAGTAATCGCGGACAAAATCTTCGAACGAGCCTTCGAATTTACCGATGGCAACCATCTCGTCGTAAATATCGCGGATATCTAAATCTTCGCCGTCTTTACCCTTTCCGCCTTGCAGGGAATTGAGCCATTCGAGTTCCGTACCCTTAAACCCTTTCTCAACCGCTAATTCGTACGCGCTTTTCCCTTGTAAGTTACAAGCGGTTACAGAAAAGAGCATAACCGTTGCAATCAACGCCGTTGCAATTCTTTTAAATAATTTCATAGTTTTTTCTCCCTTAAAATAGGTTGAATTTTTATTTTTGCCCCTTATCAACGCTTCGCCATTCTATTATAGACAAAATTTTGGTTGATTTTCTAAACGTTTTTTGAAAATTTCGTGAAAACAGGGGGTTATTTTTCTTCTAATTCGTCCAAAGTCAAAGAAAAGGACGAGATAAAGTGATTAAAGAAATACTCTACTTCGGGCATATTTCTACCTTTTAAGTCTTCTTCAATCGTCTTTTTCGCGCGCGAGAACTCGCTATTGCCCGAACGCAATTCTTCCAAGCACTTGATATACGCCGAAAGTCTGTCCGCCGCCTTGACTAATTTATATTCTTCGCTTGTTTCGTCCGCTAAAATATACGGTTCGATTTGAGTTTTCATTTCTGTCGGGAGCATATTCGACATTTTCTCGCAAGCGGATTTTTCCAATTCCTTATACGCGCCTTGTATAGAGCGATTATAATACTTAATCGGCGTGGGCAAATCCCCCGTCATTACTTCGCTCGTTTCGTGGTATAACGCGTAGAGCACCGTTTTCAAGACGTCCACTCTCCCACCGAACACTTCGTTACGAATCACGGCGAGCGCGTGCGCGAGCATCGTAACCGATTGGGAATGTTCCATAATGTTTTCTTCCCGTTCACTACGCATTAATTGCCAACGCTTGATATATTTCATTCTGTCCATAAACGCGAAAAAATCGTAACGCATATTTTTCTCCCTTTCGCCGAATTTTTTTATTTCCGTCGCTTGACTTCGGCGATTAAATGTTTTATAATGTTAATAGCTAAGTGCTTATTGATATTGCAAAGCAGTACGACCGCCCAACTCAACGCTTGATTGGAAAACCGAGCAAGACAAGGCGAGCGAGGATAACTTGAGGGAGTTTACTTCTCGTAAACGACCGAAAGTTGCCACAGCTCAACGCAACGACCGCCCAACTCAACGCTTGATTGGAGAACCGAGCAAGACAAGGCGAGCGAGGATAACTTAAGGGAGTTTACTGCTCGTAAATGACCGAAAGTTGCCAAAGCTCAACGCAACGACCGCCCAACTCAACGCTTGATTGGAGAACCGAGCAAGACAAGGCGAGCGAGGATAACTTGAGGGAGTTTACTGCTCGTAAATGACCGAAAGTTGCCACAGCTCAACGCAGTATTGCGATGCGTTATACAATCAAGCATAAGCAAAATTAAATAAATTCCGTCGTGGGTGCTTTAAAATCTAACAAAAGCTGAGATTATACCATTTGAATCGGCAAGGTAATACTTGAGCGAGAGTTGACGAAAAATCTTTTATTTTTACGTGCATACGCGTAAAAATTATCGGTTTTAGTTTTTTAGCCCACTTTTTTAAGTCGGGCTTTTTCTTTACGGCGGAAAAAGGAGTGTTTTATGTTTTTATTTCCCTTACTCGCCGTGAGCGAGCAAACCACTTCCGTCGTTAAATGGATTTCCGTTTTCGGCGTAGTACTGCTTTTAGCCGTCATCGGCTTAATCGGATTTTTGTCGAATGGCAAAAAGTTCGACGCCAAGCGTTTGGCGTTTGCAGGCGTATGCGTTGCGACCGCCTTTACGCTTTGTCTTATTAAGTTTAGCCCTATCCAATACGGCGGTTCGATTACGCTCGCTTCGTTCGTACCCTTACTTCTTTACGCCTACGTGTACGGCGTGAAAGACGGGCTTTTAATCGGACTTATCCACGGGCTGTTAAATTTCATCGAAGACCCCTATATTTTAACACCTGCCACCTTCATTTTTGATTATTTACTCGCCTTTGCAAGCGTGGGCGTGATGGGGTTATTCGGAAAAATGCGCCGTAACGCAAAGGAGTGCTTACCGCTCGTTTTAGGGGCAGTCGCCGTGTTTAGTTTGCGCTTTTTATCCCATTTATTTTCAGGAATGGTGTTTTTCGCGCAAGATTCCATTTGGGTAGATTTTCCCGCTTGGGCAATGCAAAACGCCTTTACTTATTCCTTTATTTACCAATGCATTTATATCCCGGCAGACGCGTTAATCGCGACCCTTACGCTCGTTACGCTTTGTAAATCGGGGGTATTCGATAAATTGGTTAAGATGATGAAAAAGTAAATTTTATCGTCGTTAAACTTATCGACTTTTATTTAATCGAAGAACCAAGAAGTTCAAGAAGCGTTGAGTACGCCGAAGGGAGTTTACTATTCGTAAACGAGCAAGGCGCACGGAAACGCGACGAAGAAATGCGACGGTTATCCCATCAAATTATATTTAATCGAAGAACCGAGAAGTTCAAGAAGCGTTGAGTACGCCGAAGGGAGTTTACTATTCGTAAACGAGCAAGGCGCACGGAAACGCGACGAAGAAATGCGACGGTTATGTGATTAAATAACCGCGATTTCGTCGAAGATTGCTTTATTAAGAATGACTTTCTTGTTCTCCAAATCAACTTTGACGATAACGCCTTTTACGGCAGGGAAAAGTATGCTTTTCCCTGCTTTTTCGATTGTGTAAACGTCGGAAGAAAGATTGACGATAGATTTTACCGTCCCTAAAAACTCCCCGTCTTGCGTTTCGCAAGAAAGACCGATAATGTCTACGATATAGTATTGCCCTTCTTCCAATTCGGGCGCGTCGGCGCGATTCCCTTCGATTTTTTTACCGCGCAAGAGCTCCGCCGTGTTTCTATCGGGTACGCCACGCAAACCTACGTACGCCGAGCCGTCCGTACCGACGCGGAAGGAAAGGATTTTGTATTCCTTATCGTCGATATACACCACCCCGAACTCTTTTACCACTTCGGGCGTGTCCGTAAACGTTTTAATTTTGATTTCCCCGCGTATGCCTTGGGGTTTAAGCACTTCGCCAATCGTCAGTCTTTCCATACTTTTTCCTTCTTGATAGCGGAAAAAAGGCTTTCTAACGAAAGCCTTGTTTTTCACGCAAAGTCAATAAACCATTAAATTTTATTCCGCGTCTTCTTCGTTAAAATCTTCGTCAAGCTTTACTGCGTTACCGCCCTTTTCTTGGATTTCAACGACGTATTTTTTCGCGTTACGGGGCGTAGCTACTTGTACGAGCGTGCGCAACGCTTTTGCAATTTTGCCTTGTTTGCCTATTACCTTACCCATATCGGACGCAGGCAAAGTAACGGTTACTTCGACAACTCTTTCTTTTTCGTTGACGTCGTATTGGACGTTTTCTTTATCGTCGGCGAATTGCTCAACGATATACTTAATTAAATCCAACATTTTATTTAAGCTTATTTATTGTTTTTCTTCGTCTTGGTCTTAGGCGCGCTGAGCTTCGCGGATTTTTCCATCGCGCCTGCTTTAACGAGCAAGTTCTTAACGGTTTCGGTGGGTTGCGCGCCCTTTGCAATCCAATCCTTAGCCTTTGCTACGTCGATGTCTGCTTCAGCGGAAATCGAAGGGTTGTAGTGACCGATGCAGTCGATATATTCGCCGTGCATAGCCTTTCTGCTATCCGCAACAACAACACGATAGATAGGGTTTTTCTTGTCGCCCATTCTGAAAAGTCTCATTTTTACCATAATAAATACCTCCAAAGTATATAAAAATTTTTTTATTTTTTTCGTTTGTTAAATTCCCTATCCCCGTTTTGGGGTGTACTTACTAGGGATTGAATGCGACTACCGTCGCCGTACGCCTTTTTTAAGGTCAAATTGGTGCTTGGCGTTAGATACGAGCAACAACGTCCCGTTGTATCGAGTCTTTCTATCTTTCCGCTACGCTTGGGTGTTGCCTTCTCGTCAACCTATTAAACTCGTGCTTGGTGTTAGATGCGAGCAGTTCAAGGAGCAACGAGTACGTTGCAGGGAGCGTACTAATCCGTACGCGACCAAGAAAACGCGGAGCTCGACGCAGTATTGCGACGTATATAACGTCAAGCGTTGTATTGCGACGTATATAACGTCAAGCGTTTAAAAAGGCAATCTAAACCGACCCTTGCCCCCCTTCAACTGCTTCATCAACGTCTTAGTTTGTTCGAATTGCTTTAAAAGTTGGTTGATTTCTTGCACGGTCGTACCCGAACCCGCCGCGATACGGCGTTTGCGTTTACTGTCGATAATGGACGGATTGTCCCGTTCTTGCTTAGTCATTGAAAGAATCATCGCGCGCGTCCGTTCAATCCGTTTTTCGTCCACGTCGCCTTCGTTCACCTTGAGCTTACTCATACCGGGCAACATCGAAAGCATTGCTTGCGCGCCACCCATCTTTTTCATCATCGCGAATTGCTCCAAATAATCAGTCAGCGTGAACGAATTTTCGAGCATTTTCTTTTGCATCTTCTTCGCGTCTTCTTCGGTAATCGCTTGTTGCGCCTTTTCAATCAAGGACAACACGTCGCCCATACCGAGTATTCTCGACGCCATACGGTCGGGATGGAACGGCTCTAAATCAGTCAACTTTTCGCCTACCCCGATAAACTTAATCGGTTTCCCCGTTACCGCTTTAATGGACAGACACGCACCACCGCGAGTATCGCCGTCAAGCTTGGTTAAGATAACGCCCGTAACGTCCAATCTTGCGTTGAACGTTTCCGCAACGTTGACCGCTTCTTGACCAGTCATTGCGTCCACGACGAGCAAGGTTTCCGTCACTTCGAGTTGCGCCTTGATGTTTTCAAGCTCTTGCATCAACGTATCGTCGATTTGCAATCTACCAGCCGTATCGATAACGACGGTATCGTACCCCATCGACTTTGCGTACTCAATCCCTTCTTTCGCCGTCTTAACGGGATTTTGCGTACCCTTTTCAAAAACTTCTACGCCTGCGTTCTTGCCCACTACTTTTAATTGGGTAATCGCCGCAGGACGGTAAATATCGCCTGCAACTAAAAGTGGCTTTTTGCCGTTCTTCTTCAAATGAATCGCAAGCTTACCGCAAAGCGTGGTCTTACCTGCGCCTTGCAACCCGCACATCATAATAACCGTAGGGAGCTTAGGCGAAGTTTCGAGTTTCGCATTCTTCGAGCCCATCAACTCAATCAATTCGTCGTTGACGATTTTAATAACTTGTTGCGCAGGATTCAAAGACGAGAGAATTTCTTGCCCAACCGCTTTTTCCGAAACGTCCGCGATGAATTGTTTCGCGACTTTCAAATTGACGTCCGCTTCCAAAAGCGCGACGCGTACTTCACGCATCGCCGTGCGTATTTCAAGCTCGGTCAGTTTTCCACGTTTCGTGAGCTTTGAAAATATATGATTTAATCTTTCGGATAAACCGCCGAATAACGCCATTGCCTACTCCTTCTCACGAAAAACTTTTCCGATAATTTCGCCGTTTTCAGTATCTTCCGTTTCCACGCCAAAGTCTTGATGCACCGAAGAAAGGACTTTTTCCAAGCCCTTAAGCTCGTCCGCCATTTCGGGTTTTTCTCTTTTTACCCGTTCACACCAACGCTTGACCTGAGTCATATACGCGGAATATTCTCCGCTCAATTCGTCCAAAGCCTTAATAAACCCAAGTTTTTTATCGTAGCTTTCGAGCTGTTTACGGCATTTTTGTAAACAATCGGAAACGCTTTGACGGGACACACCTTTTTGTTCGGCAATCTCGCCGAGCGATAAATCGTAATTGAAATACAAATCGGTGATTTCCCGTTGCGTATTGGTTAAAAGCGGAGAGTACAAATCCCAAAGCCGAAGAAAATTCAAATCGTCTTTCATCTCTCCACCCCCAACGTAACTAACGATATTATACCGAATAAAAACCGCCCTGTCAAGCATTTTTACTTGACAGGGCAAACTTTTTTGAATTTTTTTAGATTTCTTTTCTCTTCTATTAGTAAACCAAGCCGTTCTTAATTAAAAAAACCGAGTTATACAAATGAAAAGACGCGACGGTTATGCCATTAAGCTTTATAATCCCACACGACGGGACAATCGTCTTTATTCCAATCTTCATTCCAACCGTTAGGCTTTTTAGGCGTTTGGCAATAAATAGTCAAACTATCGCAATCGAAGAACGCACATTCGCCAAGCTTAGTTACGCCGTAGGGAATTACTATTCCCGTTAAAATACTACAATACGCAAACGCATAAGCACCTAGCCTCTCTACATTATTGCCCAACGACACGCTCGTTAAATTATTGCAACCATAAAAAGCCCTATCTCCAATCGTCTTTACGCCGTTACCAATTACTACGCTCGTTAAATTAATACAACCATTGAACGCAGAATGACCAATTGCGGTTACGTTATCGGAAATTTCCACGCTCGTTAGATGAGAGCACCCACTGAACGTAGAATCTCCAATCGCCGTTACCCCATCACCGATTACCACGCTTGTTAAATTAATACAATATGCAAATGCGCCAGTCTCAAGAGTCGTTACGCTATCGGGAATTACTATCTCCGTTAACCCATCGCACTCCCCAAACGCATTTCTACCTATACTAATTACGCTGTTTGGAATTACTATCTCCGTCAAACTACCGCAATTACCGAACACATAAGAGCCCAGCGTAGTTATGCCGTTGCCCATTGTCACGTTCGTTAAGTTAAAGCAATCCCTAAAAGCATCATCCCCAATCGCAATTACGCTATCAGGAATTTCTATCTTCGTTAAACTATAGCACCTCCTAAACGCACCTTCGCGAATCTCGGTTACGCCGTTAGGGATTTTCACGCTCGTTAAACTTCCGCAATCGTTAAAAACACCCCTATCAATCGCAGTTACGTTGTCTGGGATTTCAATCTTAGTTAAACCATCGCAATTGCTGAACGCAGAAGCACCAATCCCAGTTACACCGTTGGGCATTTCTAAGCTCTTTAAACTATAACACTCACTAAATGCGCTTTCGCCAATCGTGGTTACGCTATCGGGAATTTCTACTTCAGTTAATCTATACGCTCCACTGAACGCAAACTTTCCAATCGCCGTTACCGCTTTTCCTTCATACTTTGACGGGATAACGATATTTTCGTCCATACACGTACCGATTCCGCTTACTTCGTACGTACCGTCTTCCAAAAGCGTAAATTCTAACCCCTTACTCGCTCTAAAAAAATCACACGAAGCTAAACCTATTGCGCTTATAGTCAACGACAACAACGTCAACGCTACCATTACATATTTTTTCAATCTTCTCATTCTCTTATTTCTCGCATTGAAATCAAATTTATCTTATAATAATTATACAAAAGTTTTTCGTTTCCGTCAAGTATTTTTGGAAAAATTTTTCTATCCCGCCGTGGCGGACGGCAAATTGCTTTAAACGAAATCTTAACGACGTAGAATAAAAAAGCGCTTTCGTTTTGCTTCACGAAAGCGCTTTTTTATTGATTATTATTTTAGTTTAAAAGAGCCGTAACAAGTCCACTAAAATCGCAAAACCGAACAATACGATAAGCCCTATAAAATGGATAATCGTTTCCACGTTACGGTTTATCGGTTTTTTCCGCATCCATTCGATTAGACAAAAGACGACTTTCGACCCGTCGAGCGCAGGCACGGGCAAGAGATTAAACACGGCAAGATTGACCCCGATTAGCGCTGCAATATTCAAAAATTGCAACGTACTGCTCGACGCCGCTTGCGCCGTTACCGTAATCGTCGTTACAGGTCCTCCCATCGCGTCAAGACCGAGTTTGCCCGTCAAAAGTTCGCCCAACGAACGCAGTACCGTTCCGCCGATTTTCCACGAATACGCAAAGCTCCTACCTATCGTATCGAAAAACCCGTGTTGAACGGTTACCGTGTACAAGCCGTCCAAACCCAACGCGCCGAGTAGCCTACCCGTGTCCGACATATTCACGAAATTTGCGTCCATTTCCAAATTGAGTTCTAACTCCACTCGACTGTTTCCACGAATGACGCCAACCGTTACCGTATCCCCCGCTTTCTTGCCCGAAAGCGCGTCCATATAATCGGTTATCATATACACGTTTTGTCCGTCAATACTCTCGATTATATCGCCTACTTCGTACACCGCCGACATCGTTTTCCCTTCGCGCGGTTCGGCGATTTTATACATCGGTTGACCGAGCGTAGCGAACATTAATATAATCAAAAGGAGCGCCAATAAATAGTTCATCGTCGCGCCGGCAACCAACACGATAATCCGTTTCCAAGGCGCTTGGTCGTTAAAGCGTACGCCCGTAGGTTCGGGATATTCTTCCGTCTTTTCCACGTCCGTCGGTTCGCTTTTTTCAATAGGCTGAACGTTTTCGCTTGCCGTTACGTCGGCAAAAATTTCCGCGCCGTTCTCTTCTTCCGCCTGCTCAGACGTTTGTTCTTGCGTTTCGAAATCGTCTTCGCCGTCGAACGCGCAATAACCGCCGAGCGGAATGGCGCGAAGCGCGAACAGTTCGCCCGTCTTTTTGCTACGTTTTTTGAAAATGGCAGGCCCAAACCCGACCGAAAATTCGTTGATTTTAAAATTTAAAATTTTTCCTGCGACGTAATGCCCAAACTCGTGAATACTTACCATTACGAGCAAAATCATAACGGCAAGAAGGACTCCCCCAACGCTTTTCAATACGTCTGCAAACGCTAATAAATTATACAAATTTTTGCACTCCTTTGACAAAATCTTCCGCTAACGCGCGCGCTCGCGCGTCCGTCATTCGTAACGCTTGATAGCTATCCGCTTTTATTCTTTCCGTTTTTTCAAGCGCGTATTCTATCGTATCCGCTATACCCAAAAACGGAATTTTACCGTCTAAGAACGCGCGTACCGCCACTTCGCCCGCGCCGTTGAGCGCACAGGGGTAATTATCCCCCTTTTCAATCGAAGTAAGCGCCAAATCGTAGCACGGGAAATCCTTACGGCGCAAAGGCAAAAACCGAATACTGCCCAAACTTTCAAAGTCCAGCGGTTTCAATCCGCAATCAAATCTATCGGGGTAGGTAAGCGCGAGCTGAATGGGTAATTCCATCGTCGGATAACTCATTTGCGCCAAAATACCGCCGTCGTCGAACTCCACCAACGAATGGATAATACTTTCGGGCTGTACTATCGTATGGATTTTCTCAAGCGGACAATCGTATAACCATTTCGCTTCGATGACTTCAAAACCTTTATTGAGCAACGTCGCGCTATCAATCGTAATTTTTGCACCCATTTGCCAAGTCGGGTGTTTTAAAGCCGATTGCGGAGTTACCGTTTTCAGCCGTTCTTTATCCCAACCGTAGAACGGTCCGCCACTCGCCGTGATAATCAACCGTTTAAACGGCGCGTTTAACTTAAACCCAAGCGCCTGCCAAAGCGCGGAATGTTCGCTATCAACGGGCATTAACTCAATACCTGCCCCCTTGATTTTATTCATTACGAGCTCACCGCCACAAACGAGCGTTTCTTTGTTCGCAAGCGCAATCGCTTTCTTTTCTTCAATCGCGCGCAAAGAATATTTTAATCCTGCAAAGCCCGTCGCGGAAATAACCGCCACGTCGCCGTAGCCAACCGCGTCTTCAGACGCTTTTTCGCCGTAAGAAAATCGAACGGAAGGCGGGATAAGGTCTTTGATTTTTTCGCCTGCTTTTTCGTCCACGAGCGACGCGTAAGTAGGCTTAAACTCTAAAACTTGTTTTAAAAACTCGTCCGCGCTCGCGTAAGCGACGATGCTTTCAATTTTGAATTTATCGGGCGAACGCCGAACGACGGAACAAACTTGTTTGCCTATCGAACCAGTTGAACCGATTAACGCTATTTTTTTCATTTTTTCACCTATTAAAACGCGCGCACCCTGAAACTCAGGGTGCTTATCTTTCGTAATTATTTGTATTTCTTAAAGAGTTAAAACGTATACGAGCATAAAAATCAAATACACGGGTACGGTTGCGAACAGCGTACCGTCGATACGGTCCAAAACACCGCCGTGTCCGGGTAAGAGTTTGCCCATATCTTTAATCCCGACTTTACGCTTTATACTGCTTTCTACCAAATCGCCAAACTCCGTCGCGCCTGCCGAAATCACGCCCGTTACCGCGTAAATCAAAAGCCACAACGCCATATTCTCAAAACTACCGCAAAGCGCGTTGTAAATAAAATATACCGCGACTGCACCGACAAGTCCGCCGACGAAACCGCCGATACCGCCTATCGTCGTCTTGTTCGGAGAAATTTTTTCCGCCATTTTTTTAGGGAATTTCTCTCTTAAAAACCGACCGAAAAAATACGCGAAGATATCCGCGCACGGCGATACCACAAAAATCAATAAAATCGCCAAATTGGAATTAAACCCGTACTTTGCCATCGTCGGCGTAACGCCGATATGGTTTACGAGCACGAGAATTACGAGCAACGCGGTCGGATACACCGCCGACAAAAAGGTAATTCCGACGTTTTCAGGGCTCGTTTCATCGTAGCGGAACACGAACAAAGAAAGCGTCGCTATTGCGAATAACGCAAAACAAGCGCTTGAAACTTGTACGCCGTAACCGTAATTTTGCGCAATCGACGTCAACGGAATACAAAGCGCGGAAAAAGTGAAAACAACTATTTTTTCCGCGTTCGTAAGTTTATCTTTAAACGCTCGAGTCATTTCAAACGTACCAATCAACGCAAACGCGTAAAGAAGCGCGTCGAAACAAAGCGCGTGCACGTAAATTTTTAATAGATAAAACACTACCAGCGTCGCGAAATACGCTACGCCCGTAATAGCGCGCAATTTCATTCTTTCATCCTTTTAGCAAAAACGAGCCATTTTAACGGCTCGTACCTGCCCCTTGCATTTATTTATTATCTTGCTTTTTTTGTTCGTCCGTTTTTCCGAACCGACGGGTGCGTTTGGAGTAATCTAAAAACGCTTCGTCCAAATCCTCGTTGGAAAATTCGGGGAACATTTTGTCCGAGAAATACAATTCCGCGTACGCCGATTGATATAACAAGAAATTAGAAAGGCGTTTTTCTTTGCCCGTTCTAATAATCAAGTCGGGCTCAGGTTGCGAGCAAGTATAAAGCAAATCGGCAAACGTCTTTTCCGTTACCTTTTCGCCTTTTTCCACGGCAAGATTCACGGCTCTTACGATTTCCGCTCTGGCTCCGTAAGCAAGCGCGATATTAAAGCCTTTGCCTACGAAATGCTCGCTTTCCTTCTCTGCGTCCGTCAACGTTTTTTGCACGTCTTTGGGTAAAAGCGAAATATCTCCTAATATTTTAAGACGGATACCCCGTTTAAAAATTCTATCCAACAGCGAAGTGAATCTAGTGCGGATTAATTCGTACAACCCTTCAAGCTCCGCTTTCGGACGGTTCAAATTCTCGGTTGAGAGCGCGTAAACGGTAACGTAATCCACGCCCCTATCGTACGCGTGTTCGAGCAGGTCTATCATTCTCGTAAGCCCTGCTTTATGCCCGAACATTCTCGGCATTAATCTACTTTTCGCCCAACGCCCGTTCCCGTCCATAATAATGGCGATATGACGGGGTAAATTCTCCCCTGCTTTTATCATATTCCCCGCCATACTTTAAATAGACATCAAATCTTTTTCTTTCGCCGAAATAATCCCTTCAAGCTTGCTCATCGTCGAAGAAATTTCTTTTTCAACGTCCGCTTCGCAACCAGACGCTTCGTCTTCGGAAATTTCTTTCGCCGTCTTCATCTTTTTAATCACGTCCATCGCGTCGCGACGATGGTTACGGATAGCGACTTTCGCTTCTTCGCCCATCTTCTTCGCTTGTTTAACGAGTTCCTTTCTACGTTCTTCCGTCATCACGGGGAAGTTAAGCAAAATGACTTCGCCGTTGTTGGTCGGGGTCAAACCGAGATTAGATTGCAAAATCGCCTTTTCCACCGCTTTCAAAAGCGACTTATCCCAAAGCTTAATTTGCAAGCAACGCGCATCAAGCGCGGACACGTTCCCAAGCTCAATCAATTTACTCATACCGCCGTAGGCTTCCACTTCCACTCTGTCAAGCACGTGGGGGTTAGCTCTACCGGCTCTAATCGCGCTGTATTCGTTTTCGAGCGCAATGATCGTCTTTTCCGATTTTTCGTCGAGCTCGAGCATCATTTCTTCAATCTTTTCGTTTTCAATCATAATAAACTCCTTTTTTGTTTTCTTAATCAACGGTAATAACCGTACCAAGCTCTTCACCGCAAACGGCGCGAACGATAGAATTATCTTCGTTCAAACCGAACGCAAGCGTAGGCACGTTGTTTTCCATACACATCGTCGCCGCCGTGAAATCGATTACTTTCAAACCGCGGTTAATGATGTCGGAATAAGTAAGTTTTTCATATTTTTTCGCATTGGGGTTAGTTTTAGGGTCGGAATCGTAAATCCCATCCACGTTCTTAGCCATAAGCAACATATCCGCCCCGATTTCGCAAGCTCTAAGCGCCGCCGCCGTATCCGTCGAGCAAAACGGGTTACCCGTACCGCAAGCGAAAATAACGATTCTTCCTTCTTCGAAATGTCTTAACGCCTTTCTCAAAATAAAAGGTTCGGCAAGCGATACCATATTGAGCGCAGTTTGCACGCGCACGGGCACTCCGCGTTGTTCAATAGCGTCCATCATCGCAAGCGAGTTCATAACCGTCGCAAGCATACCCATATGGTCCGCCGTCGTTCTATCCATATTCGTGCCTTGACGTCCACGCCAGAAATTCCCACCGCCGATAACCAAACCGACCTGTACGCCGAGTTTGTGAAGTTCAACGATTTGGTCAACGACGGGCGCGATAACTTCGTGATTGAGCCCGAATCTTTGGTCGCCTGCAAGCGCTTCGCCGGAAAGTTTTAAAAGTATTCTTTTATACTTTGGTTGCATAATCTCCTCCAAGCCGTAAAATCCGATTTTTACTATTATAGCACATTTTTCAAAATAAAGCTATACAATTAAAGAAAAAAGTTAGGTTTTTTCTAAAATTTTTCGCGGTTTTTCTCACTTTTTCTTACCGCAAGAAAAAAAGGAGCTTTCGCTCCTGCTTTTATCCGTTTTTTAGGTTATTTTTCTAAGCGCTCCGTTTCGTTCGCGCGCGGTTGATTTTCCTTTCTTATATCCAACCCACCCAAATTCTCGTCCGCGAAAAGCACGCCCCGTTGCACCGTTGCAAACCCGTACTTTTCCCGTATCTTCGCCACCGCCGACTCCACGCGTTCTTTCTTTTTATATCCGCTTTCATTCTCCAACGCGTCGTCAAAAGTCAGTTGCCGAATATGATAATCAAACCCCGATACGGTAATCCCCAACATTCGAACGGGCTTACCCTTTCCCCAATGCTCTAAATACAACTTAAACGCCGTATTCGCAATATCCGAGCAAAGAGTAGTCGGAGTAATTTTCGTTTGCCAAGTCTTGTCTTCAAGCTCGTCGTCGCGCACGACGATATGCACGGTATTTGCTCTACCTACGTCCGCTTCGCGAAGTCTTGCGGTTACGCTCTCGGCGAGCACGAAAAACCAACGTTTTATATCTTCGCTATCCGTCAACGACACGGGCAGGGTCGAAGAATTTCCAATCGATTTCAAATCCTGCTTGTCCTTTTTCGCGCGCACGGGCTCGTCGTCTTCGCCACGCGCGTTCTTCAATAAAAGCCTACCGCGTTTGCCGAGCAACTTTGCAAGCAGTTGTTCGTCGGCGTTTGCCAAATCCCCAATCGTACGAATCCCGTACCCACTCAAAAGACTTGCCGTCGCTTTCCCCACGAACAATAAATCCCCCACGGGCAAGGGATACACGATTTTTTCAAACCCGTCTTTAGGGATAACGGTTACGGCGTCCGGTTTTTTCATTTCGGACGCGAGTTTTGCGAAAATTTTATTAAAACTTACGCCAATCGACACGGTTAAGCCCAATTCTTCTTTAACGGCTTGCCGTATTTTTTCCGCTATTTCTTCTCCGCTACCGAACAATCTCTGACTCGCCGTAACGTCCAACGAACACTCGTCGATGCTACATTCTTCCACGACGTCGGTAAACCTTAGATAAATCTCTTTTACCTTCTCCGAATAATACCGATAATCCCCAAAATGCGTACCGACCATTTGCGCGTGCGGACACTTGCGCAAAGCGGACACGACCGTTTCGGCGGTTTTGATTCCGTACTTTTTCGCTTCTTCGTTTTTCGCGAGTACGACCCCCTTTCTCGCCTTGGGGTCACCGCAAACGAGCAACGGTTTCCCTTTCAAGGCAGGGTTTAAAACCGTTTCCACGGACGCGAAAAAATTATTCAAATCGGAGTGTAAAATCACTCTTGAACGCATACCTGCCCCCTTACTAAATTACCGTTACGCCCTTTAATACGGAAGTCGAGAAACGCCGTTTCTCGCGGGTGTGGGCAGAGCCCACGAAATATAGGGTTTTACCCCTATACTCCCACAAGGGAATAATTCCCTTGCCTTATATGTTTTTATTCAAAAACTCCGTTACGGCGTGCGCCGCTACGTTGCCTTCGCCGACCGCTTTCGCGTATTGGTACGGTCTGCCCGTAATATCCCCGACCGCGAATAAACCGCTTAAGTTGGTTTCGGTGTTGCGATTGATTTTTACGTGCCCGTTCTCCGTTTCCAAGCCCGCCACGAGCGTTTCGGGCGGTAAACTTTCCTTTAAGATGAACACGCCGTCCACGTCAAGTTCCTTATCCGCGTAGAAAATTTTCTCTACCCGTTTCCCCCCGACGATTTTCGTCGGCATTTTGATTATTTTTTCGATATTGTCGCCCGTCAATTCTACGCCTTTGTACAACGGGAAAAGATAGGTCTTGTCCGCGATTTTGGAAAGGTATTCCGCTTCGTGCTCAAACGCTTTGGAAAGACAAATTACGGCGATTTTTTTGTTTTTGTATAAAAACCCGTCGCAGGTCGCGCAATAGCTCACGCCCCGACCCAAGAACTCCGTTTCCCCGTCGATACGTTTTCCACTTTCCACTCCGCAAGCGAGAATAATAGTTCTTGCTTCGAGCGTTTCGTTTTCTTGCGTAATAACGGCGAACTTGTCCTTGAGCGCGTACACGCCCGTCGCTCTCCCTTCTTTGACGGTAATTTCTTCCCTTTCAAGCTGGGTTTTCAACAGCGAACAAAGTTCTTCTCCGCTACCGCCTAAAAAGGCAGGATAATTATTCACTTTTTCGGCGCGCGTAATTTTTACGCTCAAATCCTTTGAGCCGAGCAACACGAAACTCTTCCCGTTCGCTTTCAAGGTCAACGCCGAAGAAATTCCCCCGATACCGCTACCAATAATAATACAATCTAACATACTACTCCCCTTACATCACGCTCTCGCCGACGATGACGGGCGTGAACTTATCGCCGTTTACGACGAGATAACAATAACTCCCGCCTTCGCCTACGGGCAACCGCAACGAACCGGGGTTGATAAGCGTTACGCCGTCAATTTCGGTAATTTTCGCATTGTGCGTATGCCCGTAAAGAGCAATTTGACAACCCCGTTCTTTGGTTTCTTTCGCGAGCTTATTTAATCCTAATTTTACGCCGTACTTATGCCCGTGACAGTAAAAAATCTTTACGTTTTCGATTTCCAAAATCCCTTCTTCGTCCACACGCGCGAAAAAATCGCAGTTGCCACGGCAAAAAACCACTTTTTTATCCGCGACTTCAAACGCTTTGGCAAGGTCGGAAATCCCGTCGCCAAGATAAACGAAATAATGATTTTCTTCAATCAACGGCAAAAGTTTTTCAATTGCCTTCGCGTTCCCGTGCGAATCGGAAACGATTACCAATCTTTTCATAATCTTAACCTTTCAATTTTTCTTTTGGCTTTGTCATAGAGAATGGTTGATTTTAGCTGAAATTTATTTTCAGCGATTTGACGAGAAAAATACAAGAAAGACAAGTGATTTGCAAGGGCGCATACCCTAGCGGTCTGTAACCGAGCAAAACACGAAGTATTTCGCAGTATCTTTTCCGTCAAAAATCAACTAGATGATATGACAAAGCCTTTCTTTTAACGCCATCAAACCGCGAAATCTATGCGATACCGCGTTCTTTTCTTCCGCGCTTGCGCGCCCGAACGATTTCCCCAAATCGTCGCTAAAAAAGATACAATCGTACCCAAAACCGCCGTCGCCGTCTTCTTCGAAAAGAATTTTACCGTAAGTCCGCCCGTGCGCCACAAGTTCTTTGCCGTCGGGGTAAACGAGCGCGATTGCGCTTTCAAAATACGCCGTTCTGTCCCCGACGCCGTCGAGATTTTTTATGAGTAAATCCCTATTCGCCTTATCGTCGCCGTGACGACCGCAATACCGCGCGCTATACACCCCCGGCGCGCCGTTTAACGCGGTTACGCAAATACCGCTATCGTCCGCAAGAGCAATTACGCCGAGTGCTTTACTCGCCGCCCTTGCCTTGATAAGCGCGTTTTCTTCAAAAGTCGTACCCGTTTCTTCCACGTCTATATCAAACCCTGCTTGTTTTTGCGAAATTACTTCGTACTCGGTAAAAATTTGTGAAATTTCGCGTAATTTATGCGCGTTGCCCGTCGCTACGACTAATTTTTCTTTCATTATAGCCACTCCTTACAAAAGCTAAAATTCTCTACCGTGTTATTATAACACAACCGACGGATAAAATCAAGCCCTGCGCACTTTTTTCCTATAACGAAAGAAAGAAAAGCCGTTGGAAAATCCAACGACTTTTTGTTTTGTTATTTATCTAAGCTCTCTAACAAAGCGAATACTAATTTCTTTTGCTCTTCGTTTAATCGTTGAAGCGGTAATGAAAACTTCACAATGACGGGCTCTTCAACAATCGGCTGTTCAACGTCTATAAATTTCTCCGACATCGGCTCGGGGGGTTGTATGGAATAACCAAGAAATTCTTTGCTTAATTGCTCTATCTTCAAAGGAATGGACTCTAAAACGCCACTATTTTTAATGGGCGCGCCCCGACTATTTCGCGAAGGAGCCTTTTCTTGGCAAAGCGTGGCTATAATTTCGTCGATTAACGCTTGCTTATTCATATCCGTAGGGCGTTGCAATCCTACGTATCTTCCATATCGACGCAAATTCTCTACGCTTAGCGTATTCAGATATTCTTTACACGCTATTTTGAAATCTTCCATTTTCCTTTATCCTTTTAAAAAAAGTGTCGCCCTTTTGAGAACGACACCTGTAGAATATATCTTTCTCAAAAAGTGTGCAACGACTTTTTTACTAACTCTAATTTTCATTGGAATTTGTAAGCGATAATAGATATAATCCTACCGAGATTATATCCAATGAAAAAAAATATATAAGTTAGTACTTTGCTTAAAAAAAGCAAAAAATCGTTGCTATCTTATTATATCCAATAATTGTAAAAAAGTCAATGTTTTTTCTTAAAAATTTTTAGCAAAAGAAAAACGATTAATCTGCGTTACGCTTTTTCGACGTATAATCCGTTTTCGTTAACGTTTACGACGAGTTTGTCGCCTGCCGTGAAGTTGCCCGATAAGATACTGCGCGCTAACATCGTTTCCAACGTTTGTTGGATATACCGCTTTAACGGTCGAGCGCCGTACACGGGGTCGTAGCCCTTTTCTACGATATATTCTACCGCGCTTTCGCTTACTTCGAGCGCAAGCTGTTTTTCTTCCAAACGCTTTTTCAAGCTTTCCGTAAGCAAGCCGACTATCTTCGAGATTTCGTTTCTTTCAAGCGGTTTGAAGAAAGTGATTTCGTCTAAACGGTTTAAAAATTCGGGTCTAAACGCTTGTTTTAAAAGCGCGTTTACTTCCCCTTTCGCGCTTTCCGACAGTTCGCCGTCCGCCGTGATTCCGTCCAAAATTGCCGTCGAGCCAAGATTGGAAGTCAAGATTATGACGGTATTTTTAAAGTCCACCGTCCTGCCTTGCCCGTCGGTAATCCGTCCATCGTCCAAGACTTGCAAAAGCACGTTGAATACGTCGGGGTGCGCCTTTTCCACTTCGTCGAAAAGTAAAACGCAATAGGGTTTTCTTCTCACCGCTTCGGTAAGTTGACCGCCTTCGTCGTAACCCACGTATCCGGGGGGCGCGCCGATAAGCCTTGATACGGAGTATTTTTCCATATACTCGCTCATATCAATCCGCACCATATTCTTCTCGTCGTCAAAAAGCGAGCGCGCGAGCGTTTTGGCAAGCTCCGTCTTCCCCACGCCCGTCGGGCCTAAAAATAAGAACGAGCCGATAGGTCTATTAGGGTCGGCTATGCCGGCTCGGGAACGCAAAATCGCGTCCGCGACCGTGTTCACCGCTTGGTCTTGACCGACTACGCGTTCATGCAAAGTATCGGCAAGCCGTAAGAGTTTTTCTCTCTCGCCTTCCATTAGTTTGGTAACGGGAATACCCGTCCAACGCGCGACGATTCTTGCAATTTCTTCTTCCGTTACTTTATCGCGCAACAAATCCGCGGTTTTCTTATTCTGCGCCAAACTCTCGCTTTCTTCAAGTCGTTTCTTAAGCTCAGGAATTTTGCCGTATTGGAGTTTAGACGCCCGTTCTAAATCGTATTCTCTTTGCGCTTTTTCAAGCTCGGCGTTCGCTCTTTCAAGTTCTTCCCGTAAAGTTTGCACCTTTGAAATGGCGTCCTTTTCGTTTTGCCATTTGCCCGTCATTTCGGCGTATTCGCTTTTGAGAAAAGCGAGTTCTTTTTGAATTTCTTCCAAATGCGATTTTGAAAGAGTATCCGTTTCCTTTTTAAGTGCGTTTTCTTCGATTTCAAGTTGCATTATCTTTCTTGAAATCTCGTCCATTTCCGACGGCATCGATTGCATTTCCGTCTTTATCATTGCACACGCTTCGTCCACTAAGTCAATCGCTTTATCGGGCAAAAATCTGTCCGTGATATACCGATTGGAAAGGGTCGCCGCCGAAATAAGCGCGTTGTCTTGAATTTTTACGCCGTGATAGACTTCGTAACGCTCTTTTAATCCGCGAAGTATCGAAATGGTATCTTCAACGGTCGGCTCGCTGACCAAAACGGGTTGGAATCTACGCTCTAACGCAGGGTCTTTTTCGATATATTTTCTATACTCGTCCAAAGTCGTCGCGCCGATACAATGCAATTCGCCCCTTGCAAGCATAGGTTTCAACAAGTTGCCTGCGTCCATTGCGCCGTCCGTCTTGCCCGCGCCTACGATAGTGTGCAATTCGTCGATAAAGAGTATGATTTTTCCGTCGCTCTTTTTGACTTCCGAAAGTACGGATTTAAGCCGTTCTTCGAACTCTCCGCGAAACTTCGCGCCTGCGATTAACGCGCCGATATCGAGCGAAAATACCTTACGCTCTTTGAGCGAATCGGGTACGTCCCCTTTCATAATACGAATGGCAAGTCCTTCGGCTATCGCTGTTTTACCTACCCCCGCTTCACCGATTAAGACGGGATTATTTTTGGTTTTTCTCGACAAAATTCTTACCACGCTACGGATTTCTTCGTCGCGACCGATAACGGGGTCGATTTTTTGCGCGCGCGCCTTTTCCACTAAATCCGTACCGTATTTATTGAGTACGTCGTAGGTATCTTCAGGGTTTTCGCTTTGTACCCGTTGGCTACCGCGAACACTCGCAAGCGTTTGCATAAATTCAGTTTGACCGATTTGGAAAGTCTTGAAAATTTCTTTTACGTCGGCATCGGGCTTTTCCGTCAAAGCGAAGAATAAATGCTCGACGGAAACGTACTCGTCGCCCATCTTTTTCGCTTGTTCTTCCGCCGTTTGCAAGACGTTAGCGAGCTCTTTGGAAAGGTATTTTTCTCCGCCCGAAACTTTGGGGTATTTAGAAATTTTTTCTTCCGCTAAACCTTTCAACGCGGACGAGGTCTTGCCCATTTTCGTTAAAAGCTGGACGATAAGTCCGTCGTCGTGTTTTAAAAGTCCGTACAATAAATGCGCTTGTTTGATTTCTTGATTGCCGTATTCGTCCGCTACGGCTTGCGCGTTCATCAGCGATTCCGCGCTCTTTTGGGTAAATTTACGCATATCCATAATATTTCTCCTTTGGGCTTTTGCCCGAACTGTTTTACATTTTATTATTAACCGTCTTTTTTCATTTCTAAACAAAAAAACGAGCGACTGCCCGTCGCTCGTAATTTTCATTTTTTAAATCAGTTTTGCTCGTCAACCAATTAAACTCGTGCTTGGCGTTAGATACGAGCAACAACGTCCCGTTGTATCGAGTTTTTCTATCTTTCTGCTACGCTTGGGTGTTGCTTTCTCGTCAACCAAGTCTTTGCTTGGCGTTAGATACGAGCAAGACAAGGCGTATTGAGTACGCCGACGGGAGTTTACTAAATCGTAAACGAGCTAGGCGCACGGAAATACAACGCAGTATTGCGACGTATATAACGTCAAGCTTTATACTACCGTGTCGAAAAGACGTAGAATACTATCCACCAACCTACCAAACCAACTACGCTTGGTCGTTTCTTCCGTTTGTAAACGGGAAACTTCAAAAGTATTTTCACAGTCTTTGCGAACAGCTTTAACCGCGTCGCAACCGGAGAAATACACGGCGTTTTCGAAATGTAAATATAAACTACGATAATCGAAATTGATAGAGCCGACTACCGCATATTCGTCGTCCACGACGATACTTTTCGAGTGCAAGAACCCCGGCGTATATTCGTAAATTTTAACGCCGTGTTGCATTAAAACGGGGTAGTTTGCTCTCGTCATTCTAAAGACCATTTTCTTATCGGGTATGGCGGGCGTTACGATTCTAACGTCCACCCCGCGCATCGACGCGTGACAAAGCGCAACCCGTAATCCGTCGGGTAAAATCAAATAAGGCGTAAAAACGTAAACGTACTTACTTGCCCTATCGATAAGGTCAAGATACACGAACTCGCCGTCGCTCTTTCTATCGAGCGGAGAATCGTCGAACGGTTGCACGAAAAATTGCGCGCGTTCGCCCTGTTCTTGCAAAGATTTTTCTTCCCTTTTAAGCAAAGTTTCTTTTGCGTCGTCTATTTCGCCAAGTAAGGTTTTTAAATCGACCTTTTTCGCTTTATCTTTACAAAACGCGTTCCATAAATCGAAAAACATCACGATAAAGGAATTTACCGCGCCACCTTGCACTTTAACGCCCGAATCTTTCCAATCCCCAAACCGTATCCGTTCGCCGATATATTCGTCGGCAAGGTTAAGTCCGCCCGTAAACGCGACTTTATCGTCAACGACGAACATTTTTCTATGGTCACGATTGTTTTGATGAATCGCAAATAACGGCATTACGCGGTTGAACGCGATACACTTAATATTTTCGTGCATACTTTCTAAGCGTTTTTCGTAATGTCTGGGCAAAACGAGTACGCTTCCGAAATCGTCGAAAATTATATAAATTTTCACGCCCGACTCCGCTTTTTCAAGCAGTTTCGCTTTCAACCTTTCCCAAAGCTTACCTTTTCCGATAATGAAATACTCAATCAAGACGAATTTTTCCGCTTTTTCAAGCTCTTTCATCATTTCTTCGAATAATTCCACGCCCGTTGGATAATAGTCAAGCGTGCCGTCCGTATAACAAGGGTATCCCGCTTGACTCAACAGGTATTTGCAAACCGCGCCGTTCCGACCGGCTTCGTCCACGAGCCGTTCCGTGCGTTCGGTTTGGATTAAATACGATTTATTTTTTTCTTTTGATTCGCTTAACCGCTTTTTCATATACACGGTCGGTCTACCTTCCCCGTACATCAAGAAAAACGCAATCCCTATTACGGGAAAAACCAAAATCATAATTATCCATTTCAGTTTCGCCGACGCGTCGTTGTCCGTTCTATTTACAAGATACAATACGAATACGCCTGCTATCGTCCATATAACCGTGCGGAAAATCGGCGTCGCTTCGTATTCGACGAAATATAACAAAACAATCCATACGATTAGCTGAATAAACGCCAACAGTACGCACGTGTAAACCCGATTATACACGAATCCGCGTTGACCGAACTTTTTATCGTTTTCGTCCTTTTTCTTCATAAGTTTTTCGTTCTTTTCAGACATTTTCCCCATTTGCTCCATTAATAATCTTTCACGAACTATATCCATTTTAACAATTTAAGCCAATTTTGTCAACCGCTTACTTATCTGTTTTTTATAAAGTCATCTATTTTTCATCTTTTCATCTCTTTTTACATATTTATAATATAATACTTATTTTGTTCCTTTTTCGCTACTTTTTTACTCGTTTCCTATTCCTATAAAATTTTTTCAATTTTTTTTAGTTTTTTTTATTAAAACTATTGACAAATATATTTTTTTGTATTATACTATAATCACTTAATAAAACTAAATCCTATTAAGAAAACATTAAAAATATTTAGGAGAAAAAAATTATGAAGAAATTTGTTTGTAAAGTATGCGGTTACGTTCACGTTGGTGAAAGCGCACCTGAAGCTTGCCCTAAGTGTAAGCAAGTAGGCGTATTTGAAGAAGTTAATCCTTTGAAAGGCACTCAAACGGAAGCTAACTTGGAAGCGGCGTTCGCAGGCGAATCTCAAGCAAGAAACAAATACACTTATTTCGCTAGCAAGGCTAAGAAGGAAGGGTTCAACCAAATCGCAGCGATTTTCGAAGAAACCGCAAAGAACGAACAAGAACACGCTAAAATGTGGTTTAAGCTTTTAAACGGCGGTGCGATTGGTTCGACGGCTGAAAACTTGAAAGCGGCTGCGGAAGGCGAAAACTACGAATGGACGGATATGTACGCAGGATTCGCAAAAACTGCTCGCGAAGAAGGGTTCGATGAAATTGCGACCTTATTCGAAGGCGTTGCGGCGATTGAAAAGGAACACGAAGAAAGATACAAAAAGCTCCTTGCGAACGTTGAAGGCGGTTTGGTATTCTCTAAAGAAGGCGACGTTATTTGGCAATGCTCTAACTGCGGTCATATCGTAATCGGTAAGAAAGCTCCCGAAGTTTGCCCCGTTTGCGCGCATCCTCAAGCTTATTTCCAAGTAAAAGCTGAAAACTATTAATTTTTGTCAATAACTTCCGTACTCTCCAATAACACGGAACTTATCAGGGCAGGTACGCATTACCGCGTACCTGCCCTTTTCATTTTATTTTTCTCGCGCTCCCGTGTGATTTTTAACGGAAATTTTTTCCAAACAAATTTTTATATAAAATACGAACATTTGTTTGACTTTTTATTTTTAAAGTGTTATACTTGAAAAAAACAGGTATTACTTAGGGGCGAAAATGATTGACGAAGGAAGATTGAAAATTTTAACGGACGGCGCGAAATACGACGTATCTTGTTCTTCGTCGGGGTCTAGGCGAAAAAACGAAAAAGACGGGCTGGGGAACGCTTCGTTTGGGGGAATTTGTCATTCTTTCGCGCAAGACGGAAGATGTATTTCTTTGCTAAAAATTTTAATGAGTAACGATTGCGTATTCGATTGTAGGTATTGCCCTAATCGACGGAGCGCGGACGTTCAACGCGCAACGGTTACCCCCGAAGAAGTTTGCGAATTGACGATGGATTTTTATAGGCGGAATTATATCGAAGGCTTGTTTTTATCTTCTGCGGTCTATAAAAACCCCGACTACGCGATGGAGCTTTTGTTAAAAACGGTATTTTTGCTTAGAACGAAATACAAGTTTAACGGATATATCCATTTAAAAGGGATTCCGCACGCCGATAAACGTTTAATCGAACAATCGGCGAAACTCGTGGATAGAATGAGTTATAACGTGGAACTGCCAAAGGAAGAGAGTTTAAAACTGCTCGCTCCGCAAAAAACGAAAGAGAGTATTTTAGGGCCGATGAATTTGCTTGCGAACGGCAAAAAGGAATTTGCGCTCGAACGGAAAAATCGAACGGGTATCACGGCGAGAAAGGGAACGGAAAAATACCTGCCTGCCGGACAAACCACGCAAATGATTGTCGGCGCGACTCCCGAAACGGACGGGCAAATTTTACGGCTTTCGCAAGCTATGTATCGAAAGTTCGATTTAAAACGGGTATATTATTCCAGCTATTTACCCGTCGTTTCCGACCCGATTTTGCCGAATGAAACGGTTGGATTGTTAAGAGAACATCGGCTCTATCAAGCGGATTGGCTAATGCGTTTTTACGGATTTTCTTCGGAAGAAATTTCGCCGTTGGACGAAAATTTGCCGATGGAATACGACCCTAAATGCGCTTGGGCGTTACGCAATATGCAATTTTTCCCTATTGAAGTAAACACGGCAAGCGTTGAAGAATTGCTCCGCGTACCCGGTATCGGCGCAAAAGGCGCGTACAAAATTATTTCGGCAAGAAAAAGTTGCGCTCTTTCTTTCGAACATTTGAAAAAAATGCGAATCGTTCTAAAACGGGCAAAGCACTTTATAACGGCGTCGGGGAAATTCTACGGCGAAAAAAAGCAAGAAAACGTAAAATTTCATTTAATGCTCGCCGAACGGCAGGAAAACGCGAAACAACTCGATTTTTTTACCCTTTTACCGTCGCAAGCGGAAGAAAAAAATCAAATTTTACTCTCCGCTACTCAACGCGATAAAGAGTTCTTGCTGAACTCGTCGCCACAAATCGCTTCGTCCGTACTCTCGGGTCAATTATAAAAACAAGGGGGCAGGTACGTCAATGAGAAGGATATATCGAATAGATAAAAGTCTAGAAAGTTTTTTCACGGCGGTATTTTACGCCTACAACGATAAGAACGCCTACCTTACTTCCGCTGAAATTTTCCAGCCGGAATTAGAAGACACTATTTTTCGTTTAGAAAGCGAATCCGACAAGGCAGAACGCGTACAACGGACGATTTACAAAACCGACCCAAAGGCAAAACGCGAAATCGAACGCATTTTGCGTTCTAACCATTTTGAACGAGAACAAATCGCTTTTGAATACCTAAAACTCGTGATAAAACACGGAAAATCGGCAAGGGAGCGTTTGACGATTTCCGCCGTCAGGCGGGCGATGGACGAAGTAAAAAAAGTAGGCCACGAAGTCCACCGCTTGCACGGTTTTTTACGGTTTCAGGAATGTGAAAACGGCGTATATTACGGTGCTTGTTCACCCGATAACGATATTTTGGAACTACTCATTCCGCATTTCGTCGCGCGATTTACCAACCAAGCGTTCATTATTCACGACGTAAAACGCGGAAAAGCCGTTCTTTACAACGGCGAAAAATATCTCGTCGTACCTGCCAAAAACGCGTCCTTTCACTTAACCGAAAGAGAAAAAAGCGTCGTAGCGTTATGGAAAAAATATTATCATACCGTCGCAATCCCCAAACGAAAAAATTTACGGTTGATGAAAAACTATATGCCCGTTCGGTATTGGAAATATATGTGCGAAAAAGACGCCGACGATTTAAGATAAACTCTGCCCCTGCTTTTTAAAGCAGGGGCAGATAATTTTATTCGGTTTTATCTTTTCTTTGACACGAGCATTGGCAACTTGCGCAATCGCAACCACAACTGCTCTTGCCCTGTTTCTTCCGTATTACGCTACGGACGATTACGCCTACTACGACGGTTATAGAAAATATAATCACCGCAATATCCCAACCCATACTAAACTCCTTAATTTTTCGTTTGTTTTTTGTTGTACGTTATAATCCCGACGGCAACCGCGCCAGCAACTGCAAGCCAGATAAACGCCGTCCACCACCACGAAAGTACGGTGTAGCAAATCGAACTTGCGATATACGAAGTCACTACCCAAAAAAGCAACGTCCACTTAAATTTGCCTTTCCCGACTTCCCCTTTCGCTGCCGCAACCGCCGCAAAGCAAGGGATAGTCGTCATATTGAAGACGATAAACGCTACGAGCGCTTGCCAAGTAATTCCAGTACCGAGCGCCATTGCCATAACGTCCGTTGCGCCTTCCGCCGCAAGTTCAGGTACGGTAACGCCAGCGAATACCGCGGCAAGCGTGCCGAACGTTGCGATAACTTCTTCCTTTGCAATCAAGCCCGTAATCGCCGCTACGATAAATACCCAACCCGATTCGCCAAGTTGACTGCCGAACCCAAGCGGAGTGAATAACGGTTGCAAAATTTTACCAAGACTTGCTAAAATAGAATCGTTGACGTCCACCATTTTGAAGTTCCAACCGAAATTAGACAAGAACCATACGACAATCGTCGACGCCAAAATAATGGTAAACACTTTTTCAATATAGTGTTTCGTCTTATCCCAAAGGTGAACGAGCAACCCTTTCGCACTGGGCGCGTGGTAAGGGGGTAATTCCATAATAAACGGCGTAATGTCCCCGCGTTGCGTAGTTTCGCGCATAACGATAATACTGATAAACGCAACCGCCATACCAACGACGTACATTGAAAAACTGATGATACTGCCGTCGCCAAGTCCCGTCATATGCCCTACCGCGCCCGCAACGGCAACGAGTATGGGCAACTTCGCTCCGCACGAGAAGAACGGAATCGTTCTAATCGTTAACGTGCGCTCTCTTTCGTCGAGCAGAGTACGGGTGTTGACCATAGCAGGTATGGAGCAACCGAACCCCATAATCATTGGGATAAACGCTCTCCCTGAAATTCCGTAACGACGGAACAGTCTATCGAGAATAAACGCCACACGCGCCATATACCCCGTGTCTTCCAAAATGGAAAGAAGTAATAAAAGCGTCAAAATTTGCGGTACGAACGAGAGTACGCTACTAAGTCCGCTCAGTACGCCGTCGCCGATAAAGGATATTGCCCATTGCGACGCACCTGCCCCCTCCATTAGCCCAATAATCCAATCGGAAATAGTGCTTGTTAAAAGGTCGGTCAGATTGAAAAGTACCACGCCAGGCGAATACAAAAGTCCGTCGTAGAAACAGCCAAGCAGGGATACGGCAAAGCTTGCAGGCACTAACTCGCCCGCCTCGTCCACGCGCATAAGCCCCAATTCTTCCAACGTGGGAAGTCCCCAAAGTCCGCTTAAGATAAATTCTTCCGCGAACGTGACGTGGAACACGGCAAACAAAATGAGTAAAAAGATGGGTATCCCGAACCACTTGTGCGTAATGATTTTATCCGCTTTGTCTGATTTCGTTTCCGCCCACTCGTGCGCCGTTTTCTTAAGCAACGGCGAGTAATGCTCGGCTATGTATTTATATCTCGCGTCCGCAATCAACGCCTCGAAGTCCGTGCCGAACAGTTCGTCTTTAAAGCTTTCTTTAAACTGCGCCACTGCGCCGTTCGACGTCGGGTGCATTTCGCACTCAATTTTGTCCCCTTCGACGATTTTTACCGCGTGGAACAATGGATGCTCGACTTGTTGCGCTACTAATTCTTTTTGCACTTTCGCGATAATTTCCGCAAGTTTACTCTCGCCAAGTACCGTTCTTGCAATACATTTTTTCTTACTTTCCGCGTACGCGACTTGCATTAATTCGTCAAGCCCCTCTTCCTTTAACGCGGAAACTTTCACCACAGGTACGCCCAAACGCCGTTCCAATGCTCGCTCGTCAATGCTGTCCCCCCTTTTTTCAAGTACGTCCATCATATTGAGCGCCACGACCATGGGTACGTCAATTTCCAAAATTTGCGTCGTTAAATAGAGATTTCTTTCCAAATTAGTGACGTCCACGATATTGATAACGCAATCAGGCTCTTCGTCCAAAAGGAAGTTTCTAGACACGACTTCTTCGGGCGTGTAGGGCGACAAGGAATAAATCCCCGGCAAATCCACGATAGATACGGGTTCTGCGCATTTTTTATACGTCCCCTCTCTCTTATCCACCGTAACCCCAGGCCAATTCCCTACGTGCGCCGTGCTACCAGTCAAACAGTTGAAAAGAGTTGTTTTCCCCGAGTTGGGATTTCCCGCTAAAGCAAATTTAATCATTTTACTTCTACCTCCTTCATCACTACGCACGCCGCCTCCGTCTTTCTAAGCGTAAGCTCATACCCGCGCAAACTTACTTCCAAAGGATCGCCAAACGGCGCTTTCCTCTTTAAGTAGACCATTGCTCCCGGCGTAACACCCATATCAAACAGCCTGCGCCGCATTGCGCCCTCGCCGTTGACAATTTTGATTACGCCCTTTTCGCCAATCTTAAATTCTGACAATAACTTTTCCATTTTGCTCTCCTAAAACTTAACCACGGTTAATTTTCGAACATATTATACCACTATTTTATTCGGGTGTCAAGCAAAAAATTAACCTTAGTTAAAAAATTTTGGAATTTTTTTGCAAAAAAACTCCCTTAAGGCGGTTAAGCTTAAGGGAGAGGATATATTATAATATTGTAAGGGAAAAAATCAAACTTTTTCTTTCATTTTTTGGAAAGTTTCGTCTGATACGAGATGTTCCATACGACAAGCGTCTTCTTCGGCGGTTTGTTTAGAAACGCCGAGAGAGATTAAAAAATCGCGAATGATACAATGTTTTTGGAAAATTTCGTTCGCGCAAGACTTGCCCAGCGGAGTCAAGACGAGATGTTTGCCGTCTTCTTCGATATAGCCTTTTTCTATGAGGACTTTGACCGCTTTATTGACGGCGGCTTGCGAAACGTTCATTTTTCGCGCGACGTCGATACGGTGCACGACGGGATTTGTTTCCGCTATTAATAAAATACTCTCTAAATAGTCTTCTTCCGATTGACTGTGTTTGATAAAATCTACCATTTTCTCTCCTTTATCCGCTAAAAATCCGAGCCGTTCCAAAGTTTACGGGAAGCAAGATTGCTTGTCAAACGACCGAAGGTTGCCACAGCGCAACACCGTATTTCGACGGTTATAAGACGAGCGTAGCGTCCCCAAAACTTATGGGAAGCAAGTTTGCTTGGCTTAGAACCGAGAAAGACAAGGCGCGCGAGGAAAACCTAAGGGAGTTTACTGAGTCGTAAACGACCGAAGGTTGCCACAGCGCAACACCGTATTTCGACGGTTATAAGACGAGCGTAGCGTCCCCAAAACTAAAGAACCTATACTCCTTTTCTACCGCGTATTTGTAAAGGTCTAAAATTTCTTCCCGTCCCGTTAAACAGGCAACTAACATAATGAGCGTACTTTCGGGAAGATGGAAGTTGGTGATGAGCGCGTCCACGCATTTCATCTTATAGGGCGGATACAAAAAAATTTCCGTGTTTCCGCTTTTCGGCTCGACCATACCCCTATCGTTTGCCACGCTTTCAAGCGTTCGAACGGACGTCGTCCCCACCGCGATAACCCGTCTGCCTTCCGCTTTCGCTTGGTTGATAATTCTTGCCGATTCTTCGTCGATTTGGTAGTATTCCGAGTGCATTTTGTGGTCGGTAATAATCTCTTCGCTGACCGGTCTAAACGTACCCAATCCGACGTGGAGCAAAACTTGCGCGATTTGCACGCCCTTATCTTTGATTTTTTCCAAAAGTTCGGGGGTAAAATGCAATCCTGCCGTCGGCGCGGCAGCCGACCCGTCCACCTTGCTATACACGGTGTTATACCGCGTTTGGTCTTGGAGTTTTTCTTTTATATACGGGGGCAAGGGCATCGTTCCCACTTTGGATAAAATATCTTCAAATACGCCGTCGTATTCAAATTCCACGACACGTTCGCCCGTTTCCGTGACGTCTTTTACGGTAAAGCTCAATTCGTCGTTGACTTTCATTTTCACGCCGACTTTACCCTTTTTACCCGGACGCATCAATACTTCCCACGTCTTTAAATCGTAACGTTTTAAAAGCAAAACTTCTACGAGTCCGCCGTGTGGCGTCAACGCGTACATTCTCGCAGGCAAAACTTTGGTGTTATTCACGACTAAGACGTCGCCCGGTTTTAAATAATCTACCACGTCGCGAAAAATCTTGTTTTCCACCGTACGCGTTTCTCTATTATACACCAAAAGCCGAGAAGAATCGCGCGGGGTTGCCGGCGTTTGCGCAATCAAGCGTTCGGGTAAATCGTAATAAAAATCGCTTTTTTTGTACTGTACTTTTTCTTCCATAACCTTATTTTAATCTTCAAACATAGACATTTGTTTTCTTGCTTTCGCGCCCGGTTGATAGCCCATATGCTCGTACCCGTCCTTTAAACAAATTCTACCGCGTGGCGTTCGTGCGATAAAGCCGAGTTGTAAAAGATACGGCTCGTAAACGTCTTCGATGGTGTTCGCGTCTTCGTTGACCGTCGCCGCGAGCGTTTCCAAACCCGCAGGTCCACCGCCGAATTTTTCAATCAACGCGCGGAGTAAGTTTCTGTCCGTTTCGTCCAAACCAAGCTCGTCAATCTCCAACCTACTTAACGCGAATCTTGCGTCGTCGCGCGTAACGGTATCGTTGCCTTTTACGAGCGAGAAATCGCGTACGCGTTTTAAGAGCCGATTGGCGATACGGGGCGTACCGCGACTGCGCCGAGCAATCTCTCTCGCGCCGTCGTCGTCTATTTCAATCCCAAGCGCGCGCGCCGAACGGCTTACAATTTGTTGCAATTCGTCGGGCGTGTACATTTCCAAGCGGTTGATAATCCCAAATCTATCGCGCAACGGCGACGCCAACATACCCGCCTTGGTCGTCGCGCCGATGAGCGTAAATTTTTTTAAAGAAAACCGAATATTTCGCGCGGACGGACCTTTGCCGACGATAATATCGAGCGCATAGTCCTCCATTGCCGAATACAAAATTTCTTCCACCGACCGATTCAAACGATGAATTTCGTCAATGAATAAAACGTCGCCTTCGTTCAAATTGGTCAAAATCGCCGCCAAATCCCCCGAACGCTCAATAGCAGGACCGCTCGTAAGTTTAATGGACACGCCTAACTCGTTCGCGATAATGTGCGCGAGCGTGGTTTTACCAAGCCCCGGCGGACCGTACAATAAAACGTGGTCGAGCGCGTCCCCACGACGTTTCGCCGCGGAGATATACACGTCCAAGTTCTCTTTTACTTTTTGTTGGCCTACGTAATCGTCCATCGTTTTAGGCCGAAGTACGTTTTCTTCCGCGTCGTATTCCGTTTTCGTACTGACGATTAAATCTTCTTTTTCAAATTCTTCGTCTTGAAAATCAAACATATTTTTTCTCCTTAACACCCCTTGCGAACGCACGGGTTAAACAAAGAAATGGTTACAAAGCGCCTTGTAACGCGCGCATAATAATATCTTCCACGCCTGTCGCGCCCGTTTCTCGCGCCTTTTTCACGGCGTTCACGCTCTCCGTCTTGGTAAAGCCCAAGCCCATCAACGCCGATACCGCGTCTTCTTCGATTGCACTCAACTTTGCCGTAGGCTCACCTTGCGTTTGTTTCGTCAAGTCGTCGCCACTCGCGTTGATGACTTCCGCCGCCGAAATTTTGCCGTGGAGCTCCAAAATAATCTTCTCCGCCGTCTTTTTGCCTAAGCCCTTAACGGCAGAAAGGCGTTTGACGTCCGCCGTTTGAACGGCGAGCGTAAATTCGTCCGCGGAAAGCCCCGTCAAAATCGCAATCCCGAGTTTCGGGCCTACCCCCTGTACGGACAAAACTTTCAAAAACAATTCTTTTTCTTTTAAGGACGCGAAACCGAATAAGGTAATTCCGTCTTCTTTTACTTGTAAATAGGTATATACTTCCGCCGTATCCGAGTTGCCGATTTTTCTAAACGCTCCGCCCGAACAATAAATTTCGTAGCCCACGCCGTTGACGTCAAGCACGAGCGTTTCTTCGGTCAATCCCATTACTTTTCCACGCAAATACGCTATCATTTTTTTCTCCTTTTACCGCTTTATCGAACCTGCTCTGCCTACGCCCGTAATCCCTGCGAGCCCCGTCGATTTAGCAAGCTCGCTTGCGCTCGCGCCGTTCGAAAAAGCCGATTTCGCTGAATTTTTTCGGCTCTTTTTATTCTCTTCTTCCATTAATTTTTGATATTCGCTACCCGATACCGCGTTATTGCCCTTCGTACGGGTTGAATTTCCCACCGCGAACAAGTTCGCAAACCTGGACGCAAACGCGTGGCACAACGCAACGCCGAGCGCGTCCGCCGCGTCGTCGGGCTTAGGAACGGTCTTGAGTTTTAATAGCGAAGTTACGACCTGTTGAATTTGTTGCTTGTCCGCCCTGCCGTAACCCGTCAACGCCTGTTTGATTTGCATCGGCGTATATTCGAATAACCGTCCGCACTCTTTCACGCAACAAAGCATTGCCACTCCGCGCGCGTGCGCAACGGCGATACCCGTCGTGATGTTTTTCGTAAAAAACAGTTCTTCCATCGCGACTTCGTCCGGTTTATATTTCTCAATGATTTCGCTGACCCCTTTTTCAAGCAACGCAAGACGGACGGGCAAAGTTTCTTCTTTCGGCGTTTTCACGACGCCGTAATCGACCGCCCTGCAATTCCCCTTTTCGTCCTTTTCGATTACGCCAAACCCAAGCGTGGCGATACCGGGGTCTATCCCCAAAATAATCATAGTTATTCCTTTGCGTTTGGTCTTTTTCAGGAAAAATAAAGCCTTTTTTTATCTTTTGAAGAATTAAGCCTTAAAGTCAGGCAAAAAGACTTGATAAATCGCAAAAAAGAGTGTAAAATAATTATATTCTATTGTAACTCAAATTAAAAAAAAAGTCAAGCGAACGGACAAGTAAAAACGAACTGCATCCATTCGCTTATGAAAACAAGGAGTCAAGTTTATGAAATTATGGCAAGGCAGATTCGCAACCCCGATTGCGGCGGACGCGGACGCGTTCAACGAATCCCTTTCTTTCGACAAAAAACTCTATAAGGCGGATATTACCGCGTCGCTCGCGCACTCTGAAATGCTCGCGCGCTGTAACGTTATTTCAAACGAAGATAAGACGGCTATTCATCAAGGTTTAAAAGAAATTTTAGCGGAAATCGAAAGCGGTAAATTGATTATCCAAGGTCAAGAAGACATTCACTCGTTCGTCGAAAACGAACTCGTATCCCGTATTGGCGAAGCAGGAAAAAGATTACATACCGCGCGTAGCCGTAACGACCAAGTAGCAACGGATTTTCGTTTGTACGTTCGCGAATCCGCGAAAGAAATCGTAAATTTATTAAAAAATCTTATCGCAACCTTGGTAGATATCGCGCAAAAGCACGTCAACAACGTAATGCCGGGCTATACCCATTTACGCAAAGCCCAACCGATTAACTGCGCGCAATATTTTAACGCCTATTCGGAAATGTTCTTACGCGACGCACAAAGATTTCTCGACGCGCTCAAACGTATCGACGTGATGCCACTCGGTAGTGGCGCGCTCGCAGGAACGAGCTATCCCATCGATAGAGAAATCACCCGTGAGCTTTTGAACTTTAAAGCGGTATCCCAAAACTCGCTCGACGCCGTATCCGATAGAGATTTCGTCGCGGAATATTTATTCGCTTGTTCGCTCGTCGTCGCGCACCTGTCCCGCCTTTGCGAAGATACCATTCTTTACACTTCGACGGAATTTGGGTTCTGGGAAATGCCCGACGCTTATTCTACCGGCTCGTCCATTATGCCCCAAAAGAAAAACCCCGACATTAGCGAACTCGTTCGCGGTAAGACGGGTCGAGTTTACGGCCATTTAATGGCTATTTTAACGACGATTAAGGGCGTACCCCTTGCTTATAATAAGGACTTCCAAGAAGACAAGGAAGGACTTTTCGACGCGGAAAAAACGGTTAAGGATTGTATCGCTATTTACACTTCTATGCTCCAACAAATTACGCTCAACGTAAAGCGAATGGAGAAAGCGGCGGCGGAAGACTTCACTTGCGCCACGGACGTTGCCGACTATTTGGCTAAGCACGGCGTACCTTTCCGCACGGCGCACGGCGTCGTTGGAAAAATCGTCCGCTATTGCTTAAACGAAAATAAGACGCTTGAAAGTATGACGTTAGAAGAATACCGCGAACATAGCGAAGTATTCCAAGCGGACGTATTAACGGTCGTAAAAGCGAAAAATTCCGCGAACGCAAGAGAGAGCGTCGGCGGAAGTTCTCGTCAATCGGCAAAGGCTGGAATTAAGAGCATTAAAGCGCGTTTAAAGAAACTTACCTATTAATTATTTTAAAAACCTAACGGCGTGGCAAACTGCCACGCCGTTAGGTTTTATTAAGTATTACAAGATTTTTTTATCCCTTATTCAAGATTAACGCGCGTTATCATCAAGTTGCCAAGGAGTATTAAATTATAAAGGTCGCAGGATTTCTCCTACGACCTTTTTAGTTTTTTAACTACCCGTAAATTAGTTTCTAGGATTACGGATATTAGCCTGAAGGAGTGTGCATAGTGAAAAGTTGGTCGTGTATATTTATACCACTTTTCAAGCGTTTTGTTTGTCTTATGCATACATATTGCATATTTTGTCGAATTGTGTATATTTATACAAAATGCGATGGCTGTAGGTTTTTGGTAATTTTTCACCCAATTTTTCGTAGCTGGTATTGACAGTCCTTTAAGTTTTGAAAGAGCGTTAATCCCTTATAAAACCTGACTTTTTCGGCATTTTTCAAGTGCTTTTTATTGCTACCCTAACGCCACCCACTATCACCGCAAGTCCTTCTACTCTTTTTTACTCATCTTCATCCAAAACGTCATTTTCTTCCGCACGGCGAATCACCTTCTTTACGCGCTCAATATCCATTGGATATTTCAACAACTCAAGTTTTTAATAAATTCAGTTAATTGCTCGCT
>SVHK01000024.1 GCA_015055865.1 Clostridiales bacterium
CTCTTCCGATCTCACGATTTCGTTCCGCCTGCAAGAATTGCCGACGGTTGCGTGCAAATTAAGCCGAACTCTTATTTCGTGGGTACGGCGAACAAAGACGATTCCACTTTCTCGATTTCCGATAAAGTTTACGACCGTGCGATTACCATTGACTTTGATAACCGCAATACGCCGTTTATCGCAAAAGAAAAGTCGGGCACGATTAAGTTGAGCGCGTCCGCGTTACAAAATATGTACGACAAGGCGTTGTCGCGCAAAGAGAATAAGTTAACTGCTCTTGATATGAAGAAATTCGAATTGATTTCTTCGTTCGTTTACGATAATTTTGACGTTACGATTGGTAACCGTATTATGACTCAAATCGAAAATCTCGTACCCGTATATATTGCTTGCGGTGGGAAAAAAGAAGAAATTCTTGATTTTATGTTTGCAAGAAAGGTACTTTCGAAGTTGGAAGGTAGATTTGAGGAATACGTTAAGAATGCGTTAAAACAACTCTTGGCTTTAATCAACAAGACTTACGGCGCAGGCGTATTTAAGCAAAGTGAAAAAGAAATTAACGGATTGATTAGAAAACTTTAATCCTAAAGGCGGAGAACGAAATGAGAATCGTTGAAGAAAGCTATTTAAGGCGTACAATTTCAAAATTGAATAAATACGCGCTACAGCATACAAACTATGCTGATTTCTTCGACGGCTTAGACGAGTTGGAAATTCAGCCGTTACAAGATTTGTCGTTTAGAAGTGATTTGAAGTATTTTGAGGAGTTGAATTTTATTTTCACCGTCGTATCTTCGATTATCGCGCATCCGCATATTTCGAATACCGGGGAGCATATCATCGTTCGTACGGAACTTGCGAATAGTATTTCGTCTGAAACGTTCCGAATGACGATGAAAGACCCTACGCTTTGGAAAGACCAAGGCGGGAATATGGTTCCCGAATTTTTGTATTATTATCAAAACATTGACGAACTTTGTATTTACGAGAACGTTTTCATCGTTTCGCTGATTAAAATGATTGAATCGGAGCTTATAAAGTACAATGATTTTTACGTTTCTTTGATTGAAACGTTCGAAGGACAGGAGCAATTATCGTTAGCGGGTAACAACGTAAATATTGCTTTCAATAAGATTAAACGTTTGACGAAAAAGCTCAAATATATTAAAAATACCCGTTTTTTCAAAGAAATTAATCGTCGTAGTAAACCGTTAAAGGCGGTACACCCGACAAATATTTTATTAAAAGACAGATTGTATAATTATTGTTTTAAATTCTATCGTTCTATGATTGCATATTCGGATAAAAAAGCGCTTATGCAGGATTTTAGAATTTATCATTACGTGTTGCTAATGCGTACGTTAAAAAATCACGGCTTTAAGGTAAGCGATAGGTCTATTGAACTTACGCGTGACGCTTACGGTGAGGTTTGGTTGCCGAAATTAGAGTTTAGCGGAAAAGGCTTTGACGTTGTCGTTGAGCCTTACGAAGCGTTTGGGTTGACGGTAACGGTTTTGAATAAATACATTCGTTCTCTTAAAAGTCGTGGTTCAAAGCATTTATTATTATTTGAAACGCAAAACGACGAGGAAAATGCGCGAACGGTAAGCGATTCCATTAAACGAACGTTTATGACGGTGGAAGCAATGTATCTTTGGCATCTCGTTCAGCTTGACGACGGGGTTCGCGTTACTTTTAAAAATCCTTTATCCGAACAAGCGCTTATGGATAAATGGTTCGAGGATAAGCTTTTACAAAGCGAGGCAAGCGTCAAGATTTATAAAGACTATTGCCCGTCCTGTAAAAAGCAAACGGTAGTAAGGGGAAGGAATTCGCATTACCGTTGTGAAACCTGTAAATCAATATTTGCCTTTTATCGTGACGGCGAAAAGAAGAATCGTTTGTGGTTCTTGAAATTGAGGAGAGAAAAATGAGTTCTATTCTAAATCAAGAAACTGAAAAAGAAGTCGTTGATAACGCCGAAGTTTTAAAAGAACCACTCGTTGTCGAAGAAGACGATGAAGTTAAAATTGCCGTCTATATTAAAGATTTGCATAAATCTTACGGCAAAAAGAAAGTTCTCAAAGGCTTGAATTTGGAAGTATATCCGGGCGAATTGTTCGGATTTATCGGTAAAAACGGCGTTGGTAAATCTACGACGATTGATTGTATGATTGGAGCAAAACGCTTTAACAGCGGTGAAATCGTCGTTGGGGGTTACGATATTAAACGTGAGCCGATTATGGCGAAATATTCCTACGGTTACGTTGCGAGTGAACCTACTTGTTACGATATGATGAACGGTTACGATTATTTAGAGTTCGTTGCGAGTATTTACGGCTTGAACGAAACGGAATTTAAACGTAACTACGTTTATCTTTGTAAGCGCTTACAACTCAACGAGGACGAACTTGGTAATTCTATTTCAGGATATTCTCACGGTATGAAACAAAAACTCTGTTTGATTGCGAGTTTGTTACATAATCCAAATATTTGGATTTTAGACGAGCCGACGGTTGGCTTAGATATTATGGCGCAAGAAGAACTGAAAAAGATGATGCGCGAGTACGCAAACCACGGTAAGACGGTTTTTGTAACTTCGCATAACATCGAGCTTGTTTCTAAAATTTGCGACCGCGTTGCTATCGTTCACGACGGTGTTGTTAAAGCGGTGTATGATTTAAACGGTGACCCGAATAAGAGATTGCAACTTTCTAGATTGTTTATTGATACCTATGGCGGATAATTTATGATTAATCTTATCGTAAAAGACTTTAAATTGCTTTTTGCAAACAAGAATAGCGTAAAAAAGAACGTAGCGTCGGCAATTTTGACGGCGTTTGCTTTGGCGTGCCTTCTTGCGCTTGAAGTGTTCGTCTTTACGATGTTGCTTAAAAAGTTCCAAGAATACGACAAGGCGACGTTGCCGTTTTTGACGTTATTCTTGTTTATTATTTCCGTATTAATGATATTTTTGGACGTTTTACAGGCGAATAAACTGTTTTTTAATAAGCAGGATATAGACCAATTAATCAAACGTCCGATTCCGAATTCGCAAATCGTTTTTTCAAAATTAGTGTTTTTATTCGTTACGCACTATTTTATGACGGCGCTTTTGGTTTTTCCGATTATTATTTCCTACGGGCAAATTATCGGAAAGCCTGCGATTTTCTATTACCAAGGCTTGTTTTATCCCGTGGTGTCTTTTTTGTTTGAAGCGGGAGTGGCGTTGGTTTTGGTTTATCCGTTTCGAGCGTTCGTTCAATTTTTGAAAAAACATATCGTTTTTCAGTTTCTCGTTGCCTTGACGATAATGGTGTTTGCGTGCGAATTATATAGTCAAGTATTGAATGTTTTTATGGAACTTGTTATTAATAACAACGTTGCGTCGTTGTTTACAAAGTCGTCTATTCAAGAATTGATTAATTTACGGCAATATTTAATTCCGGCGAATTTTATGGCGGATATTTTCTTTTCGATGAAAAGGTCGATAATACTTCCGTGCGTATGTATTGCGCTTGGAATTTTTACCATTGGCACGACTATCGTCGTATTCGCTTTTAACTATTTTAGAAGCGCGAATTTAACTTCCAAAAAGGTTAAAAAGAAGAAATTTAAAATCGTTAATCCTAAAAAAGCTCTTTTGAAAAAAGAGCTCATCTTGCTTTTTAAGGATTCGAGTAATATTTTCTCTTTCACAGGTCTTTTAATGATTCAGCCGTTTTTAGTGTATAATATTATTCGTTCTTTGAATTTGGTATTTACTTCAGGCGCGTTCGCTTATTATATGTTAGCTTTGCCTGAACTTTTACCGCTTATAGACATATTGATAATTATGCTCTTTACGTTAATAATCAATCAAGGCGCAAACGAGTATATTCAAGCGGAGAAAGGCAACGTTCGCGTTATGAAAATTATTCCCGTACCCGCGCACGTCCAAATGTTTATTAAAGTTTCCGTACCGTTCGTATTGTCGCTTGTTTCAATGGTATTTTCCGTTTTGACTTTATTCGTTTTAGGTACGATTTCCTTTACGACCTTTATATTCTCGTTAATATTAACGGGGGTAGTGTTGTTCGTTTTTGAATTAGTTTCTTTAAAAGAAGAAATGGCGATTAGAAACGGGAAACCCCGTTCGATGGTTCTTTCTTCGACGTTTTCTTATTTATTGCCGTTCGTATATTTTGCTGCAGCAATAGTGGCGTGCTATTTTGGAGTGCATATTATTTTAGCGTACCTTGTAGGTTTAGTATTGTTTGCACTAATAGGGTTGCCGTTTGTGCTTAATATTCAAGGAAAGGTATCGTCTGCATTTTTGGATTTGGAGATGGTGAATTAATATGAAAAAGAAAAATTTAGTCGTTTTATTAATTTTACCGTTTATTATTTCGTTATTGGGCGTTATTACCGTTAACGTTACCGTTAAAACGATAGAAAAAGATATTTTAGCGATTGAATGGGCTTACGACGATATGGAAGGCTTTCAGTTGGACGGGGATAAGGTTTATCGGTTAAACGCGAAAGCCGTTACCGATAATTCCGCGACGTTAGCGCCTGGGAATAATCTGGTTTGGAGCGTGCGCAATAGAGACGTAACGAAAGACGATTGCGCGGAAGTTTTCGAACAATCTGGTTCGTATTATTTGCGCCCTTTATCCGAAGGCGAAGTAACCGTTACCTGTTCCAATGAAAAAGGGAATTGCTCTCGTAGAATGACTGCCGTTATTTACAAGGACGGGGCGATTTTAGTCAAGACGGGGGACGGTGCATCACAGAATAATATCGACGAAACGATTTATATCGGTGAATACGATTTAAAGAACGGCGCTAAGACCAAAGCCGTGGTAAAACTCGGGCTTACTTGCGCGCCCACCGATTTAAAAGACCATTTGTCAGTGAAATCAACTTCGGATAACGTAACGTTTGATATGGCGTCGCAAAAGATGACGGTGCTTTCAGATGGTGCCGGCGATATTACTTTTACGACCTTTTTAGATGAAATTGAAATCACGTATACCTATTCGTTTGAAATCGTTAAAGACGGTGTAAACGTATATACTTACGACGATTTATTGAATTGTACCAACCGTTCAAGCGAAGGTGAAATCGTAGTATTGAGAAAATCGTTTGAATCGTTGTCTAAGGCGTATTCAATGAAAGGGGATGCGATTGCGCTTTCAGGCGGGGCGCCGATTAAAAAAGAATCGAACGTTGAGAATTTTGGATATTATACGGATTATTTAGGAAACAAAGAATTTAATTTCTCTAAGGACGTTTATCGCTTTAATACGACGTATAATACGAAGTTTATTGAGCAATGGAATAATTTCGCTCTTGCAAATTCGTCGATGTACAAATCGCTTTCAAAGGAACTGGTTGCAGGATTGCGAGTACAAAAAGATTTTTACGGAAACGGTTATACCATTAATATGCATAACCTTACGTTCCCGTATGACGAACAAGAAAGGGGTGGGGTTATCCTGCCTTATCCAACGGATAACAATTTATTCAATGGTCCGTTACCTTTCTATACCTTGGGTGACCCTGGGAATATGCCGCTCGTTTCAGCGTACGGACAAGATAACGTGGGTATGTACGTTGACGGCGATAACGTAAAAATTAACGACGTCGTTTTGAAAAACTGCGATTTTGGGAATAGTTTGTCGTTCTTGAAGTACGCGGGTACGGTTTTGGAAATTGAAGGTCAAAACGTAACCGTTGAAAATTCAAGAATTTCCAACGGCAAAAACGTGCTTAGGGCGTTTTCCGCTAATAATACGACGATAAAAAATTGTAGTTTGTCCTATTCACAAAACTTCTTATTGTTTTTAGGTTCAAACGAAGTATTTGACGTTGACGAGACGGCGACGAACGATTTTTACGATGCGTCGGGTTCTACGTATAAAACGACCACAAAAGATTATTTTACGGAAAACGGGATAGCGGATGAAGTTTTGCAAAGCTATTTGCTTTCGAGTGCTAACGTTCAAAAAACAAAAACTGCATTGAGTACAATGCAAAAAGCTTTGAATAAAACGAAAGAAACGGTAACGCCGATTGACGTAAACGTAATAGATACTTTGTTTTATCGTAGCGGTATTTCTTCTATAGCGCTGGAAACGGCGTTCAACGGTCCGTTCTTATACGCTAAAAATCCTACGCTTATTAGCTCGATGTTCCAACAAATATCGGATAAGACGGAAGAAGGTAGAAAATTAGTTCCGTTTTTGGCTACAAACGTATCGGGGGTAAGCCGACCCGTGCGTTTGAAGGTTTCGGGTAAGACGAAGTTTTACGATTATAAAACAGTCGATGAAATGGACCTCTCCGGATTGATTGAAGAAAATATGACCAAAGCCGTTGCGATGCTTATGGAGAACTTTGAAGCGTTAAATCGCGAAATTACCATTGACGACGTATTCCCCTTAAAAGCAATGTTATTTAAAGAGAGTAATAAACTTGGGCAAACGTATTCAAAAGACGGTAAAACATATTTAAACGTTGCAATTGCTTATTACGGCGGTGGCGTGAATTTATCGGAAGTAATTTACGACGGACTTGAAAAGCAAGAAGAATACGCAACGCCTACCAACGTAGATTGGATTACGGAATATTTAAATTTCTCGGGTCAAGTAAGCGAAGACGATATGGGTTCTCTTAAGAATTTAGCGCAAAAAATGGTAACGGTCGTTACGGGTTTTGAAGATTTCAAGTTTGTTTGTATGAAAGGAAACGGATATTTATACGGCGAAGCACCAAAGGAATCTGAGCTTCGTGAAAATATTAGAGGATAAATTATGAAAAAATTGTTTGCATTACTTTTTACGCTTATAATGAGTTTTAACGTTTTGGCCTCGTGTTCTTTGGGTGGGGGCGATAGTTTGGAAATTTCCAATATTACAGCCGTTTACGATGAAGAAACGGGGGAAACGACGATAACTATTAGTTATTTGGACGATATTGAAGAACCGCTTGTTTTCGTTGTGCCTAAAGGCGAACAAGGCGAAATAGGAAACGGTATTTTAAAGATTGAACCGGTTGATGGGGAGATAGAAGGGACGACAGACCTTATGATTTATTTTACCGACGGACGTCAACCCCAAAAAGTTACGGTCTCAAACGGCAAGGATGGGACTTCTATTGCAAATATTAAAATTGTAAGCGAAGAACCCGAGGGGTATCCGAAAGGATCGAAAAAGGTTGTTTTCGTTGATAAAAACGACAACCCGATAGGCGACCCGTTTGTTATACCGGCTGGAAAAGACGGCTCGGAGATAGACGATATCGTTGGCGAAAAACAAAATGACGGTACGGTAAAAGTAACGGTTAGCTATACGGATAATAACTCTAAGGAGTTTACGATTCCTGCAGGTCGCGGTATCGCAAACATTGACTCGAATATTCTCGATAACGAATATATAATTATTATTACTTATACGGATAATACCGTGCAACCTTTAACTTTTACTCGTCCTACTGGATTATTAAGTGGTATCGGCGACCCTCCGCCGGAACTTGGCATTATCGGAGATTTTTATATTGATACTGAAAATAAGATAATATTTAAGAAAATTGGCGAATACGCTTGGGATAATGTCATTAACCTTAAAAACGAAAGAGCGCCTTATAAAGTAAAGTTTACTTTTGATAGCGGTATGTCGATGGCGTTTGGTACGAGTAATGAATTTACTATTGAAGAAGGCAAGTGTTTTATCTCAGCAGGAGAGACGATTCCTATCCCGAGTAAAACGGGGTATACGTTTAAAGGTTGGTATACGACTCGTTCTCCCCAACCGACGAACGGCGCGTTTACTGATTTAACGCCGATAACTTGCGATTTGGTGTTATTTGCTCTTTGGGAAGAAAATAAATAAATTAAAAGGACTATCGCCTAAATTTAGGCGATAGTCCTTTTATATATAAAAACATTAAAAAATTTGGAAAAATCCTTAAAAAATAGATACAAATAAGTTGCTTTTTTTGAGCGAATAGTATATAATACTAACGATGCAGAGATGGCGGAGCGGTTGAACGCGCACGATTCGAAATCGTGTTATGCAGGAATGTATACAAGGGTTCAAATCCCTTTCTCTGCGCCAGAAAAACGAGAGTTGTTTATCAACTCTCGTTTTTCGTTTATGGTGGGATTATGCCGACCGTTTTCTTTTTTGAGAATAAAAAAACGTAAATTAAACCATTTGGTTTAACTTACGTTGTTAATGGTGCCGAAGGTGGGACTTGAACCCACACGTTGTCACCAACAACGGATTTTTGAGACCCTTTCCTTATGTGGAAGTAGGGTAATAATAGGGTAAAACGGGGTAAAATGAGGGTAAAAATAGCCTAAAAACAGTTTTTTTATGTAGTAAATAGACCCTAAATTATCCTATTCTTGTAAAAAAGCAAGAACAAAGCAAGAACTATTTGATTATATTGCTTGCATTATTTAATATGATTCTTCTTCTATAGTTAAATTAAATAATTATTATTTTAAGGTTAACTTAATAAATATTTTCTGCGAACAAATTGCTTGACGATTTTTGTAATAAGTGATATAATATTGTCATATAATGGAAAGGGTAATCCATATGAGTATAAATTGTTTGTTGATAATTGATTGGTATTTAAGCTTAGGAACTGAAACGATGTTGCTTATCAATTGGATTTGCACTGGCGTTTTTTTGTTAATGGCAGTATTATTTGGTTTCTTATGGATGCGTTCCGAAATGAAATTGGCGCGCCATAATGAAAGCAAGTTGTTTAATAAAAAACAAAAACCTAAAAAATAAGGAATATTTTCCCTTACGTATGAGAAGATAGAGTGCAGGAACTTTATCTTCTCTTTTTTTATAAATTGGGTTAAATTTAGTTTCAATCTTTTCAAGAAAAGTTTCAAATTTAATAAATTATTATTTTTTTCAAAGCGTTCAGAGTGTTTTTCTCTAGGCGCTTTTTTTATTTATAGATTCCAGAGCTTTCGGCTCTATAACCACCTTTTAATCGGAACACTATGCTTCCGCTGAAATATAAAAAATAAACTTACAGGAGAAAACTATGGATTTAACAGTTTTAGCAAGAACAAATGTAAAAGATTTGGTGATTGACTACATTGACGTGATAAGTCAAGACGGGAAAGTTCTTTCCTTGAATTGGGATTGGAGCAGCGTAACCCGTGTGGTTGGCGGTTTTATGGCAGAATACGAAGGTGTGTGTTTTGGCAAAGAATCCGCAGAAGGAAAAATGAAGGAATTAGAGGGCATGAAGATATATCACGCTGGACTCTATTCCGAGAAAGAAAAAAAGTTGGACATAACCATAGACGCAATGTCTTTTTCCGAAGGGGATGAAACATTAGATTTTACGTCCGTTTATTCGACGGATGATGATAACGAGTTTTCCAAGTTCATAATCGAGGTGGAACGGTTTTTAAAAGACAATCTTCAACCATGCGACTATGAACGATTGGATGCATACTCGTTGGACGGTTTTGCTGATGATATTATAATGAAGAATATAAACTGCCGTTAAGAAAACAATGCCGTAGTGCATTATCTATCTATCAACCCAAAAGTGGAACAAGATTGGCTTTTGAGTATGCGAATCAAAAGAAACGTGGTGGTAAAGATTTAACGATAATCAATTTGTGTGAGAATGGGAATGAAAAAGGTTTTTAATTTAATATGCTTGTTTTTTGTGACGGTAAGTTTAACAATAGAAATAATACCGTTTAGAGCAGAAGCGGGACAAGATGAACATAAGTGTACTTAACGAATATATGAAGATGAATAAGTTGGCTATCAACGACGTTATCGAGATAAGCACATTGTCGATTAACACATTGAAAAAATTTTTACGCGGTGAAAATATCCATCAAAATTCTTACTATAAATTATTGCGTTTAGGCCAAGAGTTTGAAGATTTGATAATAAAGAAATGTGGAGGAAATGTTTTTAGTTTCGGCTTTTTGCCGTTCTTTTGCTCTTCCGCAAGTACTAAGGCACTCAGTTTTTTTAGATATTCTATCTCCATTCTAAGCCGTTGATTTTCTGCGATTAAATCTTCTTCTACTTGATTATCCAACTTGACTGGACGTCCGCGCTTTTTTCCATTTATGGTGGGGCGACCACGATTTTCTTTTTCCAAACCTGCTATACTTTCTTCCAAATATTTGCGTTCCCATTTAGATATGGATTCACAACCCGTAATTCTATATTTTCGCATAGTTTCTTTGTAGCCCAAATGATTATTTCGCATATCTAGTATAACAGATAATTTGAATTTTGGCGAGTATTTTTTGTTCGTTCTTTTTCCTTTTTTCATAAAAATATGCACCTCCAAAAGTTTTGTCTAACTTTTGGGGGGCATATCACAAAAGGGTTCGCCGTTAATATTATTTTTTTTGATAGAGTAGCTTTTTTACTTCGCACTTGAATTGTTTTTGCATTCGGAAGGCGTAAGTCAGAAATGCTTTTTAAATAAGGGTGCAAAGCATTTTGGATCCTCAAAAGAGAGTTTGTCTGCAATTTTCGTTAATATTCAAGAAAGTGCTATAAGGAAGGTGCTTTGCGGTTTTGAGTTTTTGTTCTAGGATTTATTTAACGATAGTTGTTTTATAATGCTCTTTAAAAATCCGTTGTATGTGCATTTCGCTTAAATTCATAAATGAACATAAATCTTTTAAGTGTGATTAGGCAAAGTGACCCCAGTCATTGCAAGATGTAAGGTTTCGTTGCTTATAGTTCGAGCATCTAAATAAATGTTTTCTTTTTAATATTTTTATACATAATTGCATATTGGGAATATTTGCTATATGATAATTTAGCAAAAAATAATGACAAATAACTGTAAAAGATATATAATGAGTAGCACTAAATGAAGAAAATTAGATTTGATAATCGGTTGAGGAAAATTGTTTTCTGTACGCTAAAGGCGTCATTTGGGTTTGTTCCTTGAAAAAATGAATAAAGTGTGAAAGAGAATCGAATCCGATTGATAAAGAGATTTCCAAAATACTGAAGTCGGTACTACGTAATAATTGTTTGGCGTAATGAAGTTTTTGCTGAAGAAAATATTCGTTTGGAGTGGTATTTAAATACTCTTTGAAATATTTATTGAGCGTAGCGGCAGAATAGTTAAAATGCGGCATAAGTTCTTTGAGTTTTTTCTCCAAAGAAGAGGTTTTCTGCATATACAAAAGAATATCCAAAAACCATTGTGGAAAATTGGTGTCAAACTCTTTATAGGAGAATATAGAGGTAAGCGCCGTCATAATCCATTGTTTTATAAGAAAGGAAACGTATTCTTTTTGCGAAGAAGTTAGGATTTTTGCTGAAAGTCTAGAAAGATACGCGCTTGTCGTATTACTTATTACCGAAATGGGGCTTAATTCACTTGTCGTAATTCGTATATCCAATTGGCGGAGTAATTGTTCAAACTGGTTTACGGAAATAGATATATTGATTTGCGACATAGTCGGTCCGTCGGCTTTGAAAAATTGATGAGAATCTCCCGCTTTCGTAAACAGAAGATAATTTTTTGAAACAAGCGTCTTTTTCTTGGTAAAGGAGTTGTAGTACCAAGCCTGTCCTTGTGTGATCAAACAAAACTCGTAATAATCAATATGTCTGTGAAAACAAGTTTCCGGTTTTGAATACAAGTGACAATCCACTTCGGAGTTAGGATCGGAAAAAATTAGATTTTTAAGGAAAGGAACAGATTTGGAGGCCTGGGTACTGTTTTTTTGAATAAGTAACATTTTAATTATCCTCGCAAAATGAGAAATTTTATTTAATTATAGCAAAAAAATTAGAAAAGTCAAAATAAAAAGCATAAAAAAAGCTTTTTTTTTTTTGAAAATAAAATATTTCGCAAAATAATAAAATAAAAAACAAGACGGTAAGATAGTTGTGAGTGTACAATATTTATTGTAGAATGTAGATTTGTACTATTTTGAGATTGCATTGTTAGAGTAATTATATAAAAAGGAAAATAAGTTTGATTCTTTATTTATGAATGGATAAGGACTTTTGTTAAATTGAGAAATCATACGTTTAGCCTCGAAGCGAATCATTTTACGTTCGACGAATTTTTTAACGATGAAAATGGTTGATATTAAATGATAAAATTTATATAAAGGAGTTTTTATGATGAAACAAAATCAAAAAGGGTTAACGTTAAAACAATCGGGGTGGATATTTTGCGCGGCGTTGTTGGTATTGCCTTGCTTAAATACCCTCATATTTACGGTATACGTAAATATTTCTTCTTTGCGGTATGCGTTTACAGATGATAGAACAGGATTGTTTACTTGGGCTAATTTTGAAACGGCATTTTTAAGCTTTCAAGATACTTCGGGTGGCGACTCACTCTTTTCTGCACTTGGAAATACGTTGCAATATTTTTTGGCAGAGATACTTATTATTCCAATTTCAGTAGCGCTTACGTTTTTCCTGTTTAAACGAATAGCCGGATACAATGCATTTAGAATTATATTCTTTTTGCCCAGTATTATTCCCGGACTGGTTTGGGTAACTGCTTATAAAGAAATTATGAGCATGAACGGCGTTTTGGGACAATTGATGGAAGCGATTGGACAGCCTATGGAGGTTGGTGTTTTTAAAAATCCCGAAACGGCAACGCCTGCGTTAGTCGCGTATACTATGTGGTTGGGGCTTGCCGGCGGAATGTTGTATTATTTTAGCGCAATGTCGAGAATCCCCGATTCTATTTTTGAAGCAGCGTTGATAGACGGATTTGGCCCTATCCGTGAAATTTTTCAAATTGTGCTTCCGTTAATTGGTCCGACGATAGGAACGCTTTTGCTTTTAAAAATTGCAGGATTTATCGGCGCGACAGGTCCTATTCTTTTGTTCACCAAAGGCGCTGCCGGGACGCAAACGTTAAACTTTATTCTATATTATAGAGTTTTGGAAGATCCAACGGGAGGGATTGGCGTTGTTTCGGCGATTGGTATAATTATGACGGTGATATCATTACCGCTTGCGTTTGGTTCGAGATTTATGATCAATAAATATTTACCGAGCATCGAATACTAAAAGGAGAGCTATAATGAAGAAAAAATTTACTTATAGAGAAAAAACGCCGATTATTTTTAGACGATCCGGAAAAGCTAAAATCTTTTATGGATTTATTTTCATTATTTTTAGCGTTTACAGTTTATCCTTGCTTGCACCGTTGTTAATGATATTTTTTAGCTCCTTTAAAGACCCTTTGACTTATAATAACGAGCTTTTCGCGGGTACGATTTATAATTTGCCCGAGAAATGGGTGTTCTCTAATTATACCAGAGCGTTTACCTTGATGAAAGTTCCTACGTCTACGCACGATGCCGACTTGCTTGAAATGACGTGGAATACCTTGTGGAGTTCGGTTGGTCCTGCTGCGCTTGCGACGATTTCTGTGCTTGCAACGGGCTACGTTTGCGCTCGCTATGAAAATTTTGCGACTAAATTTTTGCGGTCTTTTGCATTAGTACTTATGATTCTTCCCGTGTTCGGCGCGCAAGCAGCTTCTTTAAAGCTTTTTATGAAACTCGGACTTTACAATAACCCTTTAGGAATGTTTGTTACTGCATTTGCAGGATTTGGAATGAATTTCTTTATCGTAATGGGCTTTTTTAAAGGAATTAGCTGGGAATATGCAGAAGCCGTATTTATTGACGGCGGTGGTCATTTCACAGTCTTTTTCAAGGTTATGTTACCGCAAGCAACGCCTATGGCTTTGGTTTTCTTCTTTTCCGATTTCTTGATGCATTATTCTTCGTATGAATCAATGTTGCTTTATATGCCCGATTATATTACGATTGCAACGGGCTTATATTACGAACAAATGTTATTGCCTCGGCTTGGTGAAACTCCGGTGTTTTTTGCGGCGTTATTTATGTCGGCTATTCCCATTGCTATTTATTATGCGATATTCGGTAAACGACTTATGACGAGTATGAATATCGGTGGTTTAAAAGGCTAAAATAAAAATTTGTTCAAAATTACAATAAGGGGATTCTTTTTGATGAAAACGGTAATTTCAAAACCGCAAGGAGGCCTCCTTAGTAGGCGTACCGCCTACTAAAAATTATTAATAGAAAAAAAATAAAAATTAAATTTGGAGGTTTTCAATGAAAAACACAAAAAAAGTTTTGGCAACTGTTATGGCATTAGGTATGAGTGTTAGCACTTTTGCGGCGTGTCGTCCGACGAACACCCGCGACGGACTCACCGGCGACCACGTTTTACGTATTTATGCGCAAAAAGCAGGATTTGGTATCGAATGGGTGGAAGATTTGATCGAAGCGTTTAAAAACGAAGCGTGGGTGCAAGAGAAGTATCCCGGTATTCAAGTCGGTTTGACGTTTAACGAGCAAGAATCCTTTGCTTCCAATAAATTGAGAGCAGGCAAAGGCGTTTGTACGTGGGATTTGCTTATGGGAACGTATTTGAAAAATGAAACGCCCATTGAAGATCTTACGGAGCTTGTTTACAATCAAACGATTCCTAATGAAGGCGTAACTTTCAAATCAAAGATAACGGAAAGTATGTTGAAGAGTTTCCAAGTTATGTCGGAAGGTACGGATGAGGTTACTTATAAAGCCGTTCCTTGGTCGGGAGGTGAATTGGGTTACGTATATAATGCAGAGCTTCTCGACGCGTTAGGTTACAACGTTCCTGTCACGACGGACGAATTGATTACGGTAAGTAAGGCGATTACGGCGACGAATAACGATATTTACAACAAAGGGTATGCGTTTATTTCGTCGGATGAGGGTACGGCGTATTGGTCTTATTCATTTATTCCTTTGCTTACGCAATATATGGGAACGGAAGGGCTTTCTAACTTCTACAATGGGATTGACGAATACGGCAGACGTTCTAATTTGATTTTCCAAGAAAAGGGTAGACTTCGCGTTTTGGAATTTTTGGAAGAATTGTACGATTATTCAAGCGGAATTATTTATAAGAGTTCCGATGAGCTTGCTTATATGTCAGCTCAACTTGGCTTTATGAAAGGCAACGGAATCTTTATGCCAATGGGTTCTTGGTTTGATAACGAAATGGAAGCTTTGGCAACGCAGGCAAAAAATTCTGGCGAAAAAATTTATGATATCCGTATGATGAGAGTTCCCGTATTGTCCTCGATTATTGAGGTTTTACCTGAAAAGTCTATCACGAACGACGTAACTCTTCAAGCGGTTGTAAGAGCAATCGACAACGGCGCAACTTCTTACGAGGGCGTTCATCAAGACGACTTTAATCGAGTGGCACAAGCAAGAGCCGTTTGCGCAGACCAATCTCATCACGACGCGGTTATTCCCAACTTCGCCGCAAGAAAAGATATTGCCGCGGATTTCTTGCTGTTTATGGCGTCGGATAAAGGCGTTGAAACTTGCTATAAAGCAAACGGTTCGCCCAATGCGTATACCTATGATATAAAAACGAAGAATCCCGAACTTTATAATTCTTTGAATAGCTTTGAAAAGAGCAGAGTTGATATGTTGTATGGTAACGCTGTTTATAATTCGGCAATTTATTCGCCTGCAAACGTAACAAGAATGGTTAAATACGGCGGTATTGGATTGTTGAGAATCCCTACGGAAGACATTTACACATATTTATCCGCTTATAACGTAGTAAAAGACGCGCAAACCATTTATAATGACGTTATCAATTATTGGACTGCAGATATGTTTGCGCAAGCATTGATTAAAGCCGGCTACTAATAAATCGGAGAAAAAATATGAAAAAGATATCAAAAAAAATATCTGCGATTATATCTATGATATTATCAAGCGTGTTTTTTGTGTCGTGTAATCTATTGCCGAACACAAACGAGCCGTCCAATCAACCGTCTGGGTCGGGGGACGGAGAAGTAACGCTTTGGTCTGCTTCTACGGCGGAAACCGTATTATTGGATAAATCGATTGAGGAATATGCTTCCATACGCAAGGAAGCGGCAATTAACGTTTCGATGGCGAAAAACGAGTACGAGGGCGCGCAATTTTTCTTAACGGCGGATAAGAAAGTCAGTTCTTACGATATCGAAGTCGGAGAATTGAAAACTTCCGACGGCGAAGTTTTTCCTGCGGAAAATATTGACGTTTATAGTTATAAATATATAACCGTAACGAGAAACGTTGCTTCGCATAGAAAAATCGGAACAGGGTTGTATCCCGACGCAATTTTGCCCTTTGAAACTACTAAAAAATATGAGGAAAATACCATTGAAGAAGGAAACAATCAAGGTATTTATATCCGATTCTACGTTCCAAGCGAATGTGAAAGCGGTACATACACCGGTTCGGTGAAAGTAACTTATGACGGAAAGACGGAGTACGTGCCTGTTACTCTTAACGTATGGGATCTCGAAATCAGCGAAGAAAATCACTTACAAACGCTGTTTTTGGTCGGCTGGAAGTGGAAAGAAGGTGAACAAAATGCAACGGAAGAAAAATATTACGACTACGTTGAAATGTTGAGCGAGTATAGATTGTCCCCGTATTTCTTAATGACAGATGACGTTCGTGACGTTCTTTCCGACGATTATTGGGATAGATATGCGCAAGTCGTATACGAATATACGACAAATCCGAAAAATTCCTGTTATGCGTTGAATTATGTGTCGAGAGATTCTTATAACTTTGATACGGCGGAATTTGAAGAAATGCTTATTACACTTGCGGAAAAGAGCTTTGAAACGAATTTCAACGTTTTAACGAAAGCGGTGGCGCATTTCAATTCCTTGATTGACGAAGCGACAATGCAGAACAAATTGGATCAAACGATTGCGGTAACGGATTCGTTTAGAGAGGTTAGAATTTCCGCTTCCGAAAAAATCAGAGCAAATAAATCGGCGTATGCGGCTGAATACGGCGTAACGGAAGAATACGTTGAAGAACTCGCGTCCACGGTAGAAAACCTTAAGCATCTTTTTGTTGCAAACTATGACGAAGAATATTCTCCGTATATCGACGCGGACGAAACGGGTTCGGGGATTTGGTGCCCTAACGTGTGGGAATTCCAAGAACCTACAAACGTAGACAATTATATTAACAATCTTCAGATTGATTGGTGGTATGGTTGCGGTGGGTTTGCTCGTGATATTCCTTGCTATCAATTAGATGAATACACGCTTTCGCCGAGAATTATGTCCTGGCAACAAATGTATTACGGTATTACGGGGAATTTGTATTGGGGAGTAGATTTCTATTGTGATTGGGGCGCAAGACCTGATAATTTCTACGACCAAAACGCTTCTGTTGGCGGTGCAAACGGCGACGGTTGGCTTTGCTATCCCGGCGCGCCGTACGAATTGGATATGCCTGTTGCAACGAGAAGACTTGAAGCTATCCGTGATGGTATGGAAGAATATGAAATGCTTCTTGAAATGAAGAATTTGTATGCGGAAATTGCGCAAACAAACGGAATGGTAGAAAATTCTTTCGATGAACTTTATAATTACTTAACAAAAGATTTGTTCTCAGAAATCCATATTATTTCTAATGCAGATAGTTTTGATTATGCGAGAAATTTAATGGCACAACTTTTACTTCTTGCAAAGAGTGATGCGCAAATTTGCGTACAAGATATAGCAATTTCTTCGTCAAGTATTTCGGGAGGGATTTTTGTCAAAAACGGATATACGTTGAATTGCGAAGCAGGGGAATTGACTTCAACCGCTCTTGGCAACGGTAAATTGTATACGTTTGAATTTTCGTTGGATAACTTTGTGAATAATTTCTTGTTCACTATTCCCGAATTAGAAAACAACAATACGTTTACTCTTTTAAGCAAAGGTAAAGCGATTTTCTACGCTCCGAGTGAAACAACTCTTGCGGAATTTACCGACGGGTATGCGAAAATCACCAAGGCGCTCGTTTCTTCGAATGAAATAGATGGCGGATACTTGACGGAAAGTCTTATTAAGATAAACGTTGCGGCGACAAATGGTAAATTGCAAACGTTCAATATGGCGAGTGAACTCTTTAATAACGTCAATGAAAACACTTCCGCGATTAAGTTTATGATTTATAACGGATCGGGCAAAGTGCAAAATATGGCGATTGAAGTTAAGTATTCAAAAGATTCTGTAATTTCAAGATTGACTTCCGTACAACTTCAAACAGGTTGGAACGAAATTACGCTTGACGGATTAGACGTGAAAAAGTGGAGTTCTTTAGGACAAATTTCTTACTTGCAATTCGTGTTCGGCGAATCGGTAATTCAACCGTCAGTTGACAATATCTATTTCGGCGGATATTACGTAACTTATTTAAAGTGAGGGGAGGAAAATGAAGAAAAGAATTTTATCTTTATGTTTAGCAACGATGGTAGTCGCAACTGCGACTACCGCTTGGGTAAGCAATTTAACAGCTTCCGCGGAGTCGGCAGAGAATAAAGAAGTCGTCCTTTGCGATTTTGAAAAAATGAATCCAGACGTTACTAATTTGAGGGTTGGCGATGGGTTATGGTCGTTAACGAGAAGTACCGAATATGCAACGAGCGGAAAATATTCTTTAAAAGTAGTTCCCGGCGCTTATTTTGATAATTCTGTACCGTATTTTATCGTTCCTTTAACGTCCGCATACTACGGGTTCAATTATAATGTTTCCGAATACATTAGTATGACGGCAAAGGTATATAACGAGAAAACAACAAACGTAAAAATGAAAGTGGGTATAAGTACCACGGCTATGGGACGTTGCTTATCGACTGAATACGAGCTTTCTCCTGGTTGGAACGACGTATTGTATTCGTTCAATCATAGCTTGATAATGATGTATAATGGATCTTTAGAGGATATCCCCGGGATTTATTTTGAATTTACGTCTTGCGGAACGAGAAACTTGGCGGATTCGGACGTGGTTTATATTGATGAGATTAAGCTTAATCCTTTAGATGGCGAAGTTAAAATTACGGACGTTGTAAAGCTTGATCCTTATGAAATTTGCGATTTCGAAAAGTCGTATCAACAATACGTAATCGGTTGGGACGTTTATGCGGATACCCCTCCCGAAACGAAAATAGTTGACGTTCGAAAAGGCGAACTTCCCGACGGCGTATTGCCTACTTCAGGGTTTAGATGTTTACAAGTTGAAACGCACCCTCGTACGAGTGGTTCTGCTACTTATCCGAAGCTCATTCTCAAAAATTACGTCATTGAAAAAGCGGTAAAAGCTCTTACGGAAGAGGAGAAACAAAGAGCGTATATCTGCTTGGATATTTATTCCAAAGACGTAACTTGGAATTTTGATACGGGATTCATTGATTCCAAAAATGGCGCAATGAACTCGTTGCAAATTGCGACGACTTTGTTCTGGGGACCTACTTGCCCGAAAGGCGAATGGAAGCACGTGAGATATAAGCTGACGGATATTGACGCTCCCAAAGGGGACAAAGGTTCAAAAACCGCCGAGTTTATGCAATATCCCGATTCAATGTGTTTGTCTTGGCCGGATTATTTTACGGGCGAAAACAGAACGTTCTATTTGGATAACGTTCGCATTGAATTAGAATAAGGAGGGAAATTATGAAAAAATTATTTTTAATGATTTTATCCTTAGTGGCAACGATTTTCTGTTTATTTGCGGTTGGTTGCGGGCTTCCTGATTTTTTAAATCCTAACGGCGGAAACACGCAAGAAGAAGTTCAAGCAGAAGTAGATGCTGAACTTACACAATGGGCGAATACGAGTTCTTCTACTTGCGATTATTTTACTTCCCGTAAGCTTGAAGTAGTAATGGTTAGCTGTAGTGACGGTGTAGAGTATCTTCCGTTTTTGGAGGTGTTCGATAGCAAAGGTGAGGGGGTTGCCGTTATCGGTAATGCTTTCGACGTGGAGGACTTAGACGGTTATACGGTGAAGTATACGATCAATGCTTACGGTAAAAAGTACGTAAAAACAGTCAATTTAAGCGTTAATATTCCCGATCCGTTTGTGTTCTTTGGCGAATATGAAGAGTATTACAAAGGCGTTTACGCATATCTGCCTGAAATCGTCGTGCTTGATGCGAACGGTGAAAGTATTGAATACACTTACAAACTTAAAGCTCCGAACGGGGAAGATGTTGCGATTGAAAATGCTCGTTTCCGACCCACCGTATCGGGAGATTATACGCTTTCGGTCGAAGCGGTTGGTATGAATGAAAATCCCGTTTCTTTGACGGAAACTTTATCGGTGCAAGAGATTGCGGTTGGGGTGGACGTTGAACTTCAAAACAGTAAGAAAAACAATGGGTGGTATTCTGCGGAAGGCGTTGATTTTGCTACCGATATTTATGGCAATAAAGCAATCGATATCAATAGCGCAGATGTAGTTGCAACGGCGTTGGATCTCGGTATGAGTTTGGAAGAATTGAAAGCAACGTTTGATTACGTAGAATTTACGCTTTGCTTTTATGGTGACGGTTCGGCTGCCTATCTTCGCTATGTGCCGAACGGTGTGAATATTAAAACGCAACATTACGAGAGGGGCGAAAGAGCGTATTTGGATTTTTGGCAATCGCATACTTTCCAAATCGCAACGGAAAACTTTGACGGCAATATTTATACCCAAGCCGTGTGGAGCGATCAAACGAAGTATCAAATCGCGCTGGTAAAAGCCGTTGGGTGTTTCGAGAAGTCGATTGAGGTTTCTGAATACAGTGAACAAGCAATTCAAAGCGTAGCTTACGAAATTCCGAGCGCGAAATACTATATTCGCGATGTCGAGCAGGAGGAGGAAGTTTCTTTAACCGTGAAACTTAACGGAAACATCGTTGAAACGAACGGCTCTACTGTGACGTTTGAAGAAGCAGGTCAAGCGGAATTGATTTACTCGGTTGGTAAAACGAAGAAAGTCGTAACGATTTCCGTTATCGATATGTATAAGATTGATTTGGAAGCGTACGCAAAAGAAGCATTGCTCGGTAATAAAGTTTACGCGCCCGAAGCGTTTGTTTGGAATAAAGTTACCGAGGATAAAGAAACAGGAAAGGCGATTTCCGTTTCGGCGACGTTCAACGGCGAAAACGTAGATATTACGAACGGATTTATCGCCGAGGAAGTAGGTATGCTGGAAATTACCTATTCCGCAGATGATTGTAACGACGTAACGGCTACTATCGTATTTGCAACGGAAGTGACGTTGAAAGAAATGACAACCGACTATTTCACAACCAACGCAACGGTAAAAACGGTTACCTATCCTGGCTGGGATGCATTCTCAATTAAAAATCAAACTGTAGACGTAATTTGGTTTAGAACGCATAACACGTACACGGTTACTTTTAACGAAGATTTCGTAGCGGAAGCAAAGGGATTTGAAACGCTTACGTTCTATATCTGTCTTTGGGATAGCGGTTGGGGAATTAACCTTACCGCAAACGGTGCGACGAGTACTTTGAGCGGTAACGGCGACGTTACGTTCACGTTTGCAACGGCTGATTGGGACGGAACGATGACCATTACCGTAAAGAATCCTACTTGGGGTGGCGGACAGCACGACGAATCCACGGGCTACAACCTTTGCATTACCAAAGTAGTGGGTACGGTCAAAGAAAAGAAGCCCAATAGCATCACGGTTGACGATTATGCGAGCGAAGTGGTTTTAGGTACGGAAGTAACAACGCCTACCTATAAGGTAGTATCTATCGCAACGGGCGAAGAAATTACGACGGCGAGCGTAACGGTTTCGGCGAAATTCAATGGTCAAATGGTGGATATCACGAACGGCTTTACGTCCGACGTAGCAGGAACGCTTGAAATTACCTATTCCGCAAAAGGTTGTGAGGACGTGATAATCACGATTGCGGTTATTGAGGAAGGTGTATTGAAAGGAACGACGACCGACTATTTCACGACGAACGCAACTATAAAAGACGTTACATATCCTTCTTGGGTTCACGAAAGCGGCGAACATAAAGGAGAATATCAGTTATCTCTTCACGGTCAAACGGTAGCTACGATTTGGTTTAGAGCGCATAAGACGTACACGGTTACGTTCAACGCAGATTTCGTAGCGGAAGCAAAGGGATTTGAAACGCTTACGTTCTATATCTGTCTTTGGGATAGCGGTTGGGGAATTAACCTTACCGCAAACGGTGCGACGACTACTATAATGGGCAACGGTGACGGTACGTTTACGTTCGCAACGGCTGATTGGGACGGAACGATGACCATTACCGCAAAGAATCCTACTTGGGGTGGCGGACAGCACGACGAATCCACGGGCTATAATATTTGTATTACCAAAGTTGTGGGAGAGGGAAAACTTCCTGAACAATTAGCCGTCACGGTAGACGAGTATGCAAGTGAAGTGGTTTTAGGTACGGAAATAACGGCTCCTGCATCTAAAGTAATCTCCACGATAACAGGAAAAGAATATTCCGATGTAGCCGTAACGGTTTCGGCGAAATTTAACGGCGAAACGGTGGATATCACTAACGGCTTCACTTCCGACGTAACAGGAACGCTTGAAATCACCTATTCCGCGGAGGGTTGCGAGGACGTGACGATCACGATTGCGGTTATTGCGGCAGATGATACGCTTGCGAACGACAACGACGGTAAGGACGTAGAAAATTGGATTGTATAAATATATTTTGAAAATAGATTTATGTGATTGATTTTTCTAACATAACCTTATTGGCGGAATTGTCAAATTAAAATCTTATAACCCGTCGTCGCTTCAAAAATCGGCGACGGGGAGATGTGTTCTAAAAAATAAATAAAAAGGAGGAGGGAGAAAATGAAAAGAGCGTGGGTATTGGTTTTCTCGTTTGCATTGTTGTTTATGTTTTCATCTTGTTTAAAAAACAGTGAAGATTTGCCAATATTAGGGCAGATGCCGAATGAAAGCGAAACGGAAGACGGTGGAAATATCCCGAATGAAGCGGAAACGTATATCGTCGTTTTCGATTCAAACGGTGGAACGGAAATTCAAGCGCAAACGGTAAAGAAAGGCGAAGCGGCTCTTAAACCCAAAAATCCAAGCAGGGCGAATACTTCAACGAAAGAGTATACGTTTAAAGGCTGGTATTTAGGTGACAAAGAGTGGGATTTCGACGAAGAAATTACTGAAAACATCACGCTTGTTGCGAAATGGGAAGTCACACAGTATACGGTAGAAATGCTACCATCCAAGTAACCAATGCGAACCATTCGTATTTATACGAAAAAGGATACTAATTTACGATTGAAAGAATTTTCTTGCGTTTTTCGCGAGATCGTTATTTAAAAACAACGTTCCGGAAAACGACGAAGAAAAGACGGGAAAAGAAATTGGTATGGAGTTAAAAATTAAAAAAGAGGTAGTTTATGAAAAAGAATTATTTCAAAATGCAAATCGAAATTGAAAAACTTGAATCTGTAGACGTTCTTACGGGTTCTGCAGATGGCAATTCGCTCGTGAACGATAACGACGGTAACGACGTGGAGAATTGGTATTGGTAAGGAGGATAAAACAATGAAAAAGAATTTCAAAACAGGTTTATTGGCAGTTGCTTCGCTTTGCCTTTCCGCTGCGGCTTTTGGCGGCGTAAATACATTGGTAAAAGCAAACGCAGAAACGCTTCCGGAGGGAGCAATGTTTGAAATGGTGGAGGGCGCGTCCTTAAAAATCAATAGCGACGGCGGTATCCGTTTTAGAGTAAAAATGGATAAAGATTACCGCGATTATATCGTAAACAACGATAACGTAACGTTGAATTTCGTAATTGCGCCCGATCGTCTTTTCGATGCAGTTACCGACGGTAACTATGCAGGAATGAGCAAAAAAATCGAAATTGAAGTAGACGAAAGTAAGATTTACGTAGAAGACGGTTATTATTATGCAAATGCTTGCGTTATTGGGCTTTATGAACAAAACAGAACGCTTGCATACTCCTCGATTGCTTATGTGGAAGTAGATTCCGCAGTCAGCGCATACGCTACAACGACGGAAAGCGTTAAAGGCGGTATGTACGATTTATTGACGCAATCCGTGCTTTATACCGTAGAAGACTACGCTACGCCTATCTTCGAATGTGAGGCTTACGATTGGTTTGGTACGGAAAAATATCCTATCGCGATTGAATCGGATGCGCAATATCAAAACCTCGTTGCGAAATTGAACGGTGGTACGAGCTACGAAGGAAAAGCAATTCAAATTGCAGCTGAAGTAAATACGGATTCCGCGGAACTTAACGCAGGAGTTGCATTGCCCGAAACGGCATATACAGCTTATACCGTAACGTTTAAAAATGACGATGGTAGCATTATTGAAACGTATAAAGTAAAAGAAGGAGAGCAAATAGCTATTCCAGAAAATCCTGTAAAGGTGGCTGACGAAACGAGCGTATACACTTTCTCGGGGTGGAATAAGGAAATCGTTACAACTGTTTATGAAAGCGCAGAATATACGGCTACTTATATCGCAACGGAAGTAACGTTGAAAGGAATGACGACCGATTATTTCACGACCAATGCAACCATTAAAGATATTACCTATCCGAGCTATGTTAGCGGTGTAGCGAATCAAACGGCAAGCTCGATTTGGTTTAGAACGCATAGCACGTACACAATCACGTTCAACGAAGATTTTGTAACGGAAGCGAAGAATTATGATACATTGACGTTTACGGTATCTGTATGGGATAATGGTTGGGGTGTTATCTTTACGGCAAACGGCACAACGGCTAATTTGACTTCAAATGGAAAAACGGAATATACTTTCTCTACAGTAAATTGGGATGGTAAGATTACGGTTACCGTTAAGAACCCTACTTGGGGTGGCGGACAGCACGATGACTCCACGGGTTATAATATATGCCTCATAAAAGCAGTGGGGAATATTTGTGAAAGAGCAATTAACGTTGCGGAATACGAAAACGTAGTCCTTGTAGGAAGTGCGGTGACAGCACCTGCGTATAAGCTTGTAAACAACTTTACGGGTGAAGAACTTACGGACGAGGAAGTAACAGTTTCGGCAAAGTTCAACGGGGAAACGGTTGATATTACAAATGGTTTCACATCCCAGGTTGCCGGAACGCTTGTAATTACTTATTCCGCAGAGGATTGTAACGACGTGTTTGCAACGGTTGAATTTAGTGCGAAAATGACGTTGAAAGGAATGACGACCGACTATTTCACGACCAATGCAACCATTAAAGATATTACCTATCCGAGCTATGTTAGCGGTGTAGCGAATCAAACGGCAAGCTCGATTTGGTTTAGAACGCATAGCACGTACACAATCACGTTCAGCGAAGATTTTGTAACGGAAGCGAAGAATTATGATACATTGATCTTTACGGTATCTGTATGGGATAATGGTTGGGGTGTTATCTTTACGGCAAACGGCACAACGGCTAATTTGACTTCAAATGGAAAAACGGAATATACTTTCTCTACAGTAAATTGGGACGGTAAGATTACGGTTACCGTTAAGAACCCTACTTGGGGTGGCGGACAGCACGATGACTCCACGGGTTATAATATTTGTATTACCCAAGCGGTAGGCGCAGTAAAGGGACAGGCGATTGATCTTGCGGATTATGCGAAGGAAGCAATTGTAGGAAGTACGGTAACAACGCCTGCGTATAAGATTGTAAATAACTTTACGGGTGAGGAAGTTATTGATGGGACTGTAACAGTTTCCGCAACGTTCAACGGTGAAACAGTTGATATTACGAACGGATTTATGTCCGACGTAGTGGGAACGCTCGTAATTACCTATTCCGCAGATGATTGTAACGACGTAACGGCTACTATCGTATTTGCGACGGAAGTGACGTTGAAAGAAATGACAACCGACTATTTCACAACCAACGCAACGGTAAAAACGGTTACCTATCCTGGCTGGGATGCATTCTCAATTAAAAATCAAACTGTAGACGTAATTTGGTTTA